>NZ_JBFRKQ010000026.1:0-58977 GCF_041469505.1 Vibrio sp. 10N.286.49.E11 | reverse complement strand
CTTAAGTGAACGGCATTAGCTCAAGTGGGTCGTCTTTTAAACTCGCTAAAAAGGCGACAACGAAAGTACCTAACATTACTGTTGCGACCAGAATCAGTGCACTGTATACCCACGCCACTTTCGCCCAGCGGCGTCGTTCTTGAAATTTCGCTACCTGTTCCATAGATGCCACAGGAACCGCATCATCTTTTGAAGTCATAGTGTGACTAGCCATCTGCCTTCTCCTTTATTCCAAAAATTTTCTGCAGATAAACTACTGCCAATGTAATGAATGCCAATATCAATGCCGCTGCGCTCGCCATACCGATTTGTGGCGTGCCACCCGGTGGAAATGCGTTGTGGTAAACGTAGTACGCCATAGTAATACGTGACTCGAGAGGTGCAGCTGAACCCAGCAGAGCAACTTGGTCAAACATCTGTAGCGTACCGATGATCGAGAAGGTCACGACAACGAATGTCACAGGAGCCAATTGAGGAATCGTAATATTCCAGTGTTGTTGCCACTTGTTAGCCCCATCAATGTGCGCGGCTTCATATAGCTCACCAGATATGCCTTGCAAGCCCGCCAAAAAGAGCAACATGAAGGTTGGAATCGTGGTATAGATATTCTGAATCACGATAGCCCAGAGTGTTAATGGCATTGGACCAACATGGTCACGCGTGTTCAGCCAGTTAACCTCAACCACATCTTTCGTGACTTCAATCCACCCCATTGCACTTGCAATAAAGGTTGCGATGCCCGCCACAATCACAGAGAGAATTGCCCATGCCGGGTCGAACCAGCCAACAGGCAGTCCTTTAATACGGTCTTTGGTAACCAAAACAAATTGAGATGCCACCGCTATCAGCACGAAACAACTGATGTGCGGATAGTGATTCACTACGTCCGTAACAAAGCCGTTTAGGTAACCGTTTTTTTGGTAGAACCAAATGAAGATTAACGTTACCGCAGCACTAGAAAGAATGCTTGGTAAGTAAAAAGCCGTTCTAAAGAAGCTTTTCGCACGAATCTTTGAGTTAACTAGAATCGCTAAGCCTAGTGCTAATACCGTTTGAACACAGGTTACGATGAGAGAGAACCAAATCGTATTTGCCAATGACAGTAAGAACAAGTCGTCGGAAAGCAACGCCTTGAAGTTAGCTAAGCCAACCCAAACAGCGTCACTGAACAGATCGTACTCAGTAAAACTAAAGTAAACTGTACGAACCAATGCATACAGAAAGAACACCACTAAAGTCAGTACAAATGGCCCTGCCAAGAGCCATCCGTAAACTTGTTGGCGTAAACGTAAAGAGTTCATCGTTCGCCCTACTACTTAGCCGTCAATACATCGTATTTTGCTTGTGCCATTTTGAGCGCTTCTTTTTGCGTCATTTGACCAAGCAGTACAGAGTTCAAGGCTTCATTGATCGGAGTCATCCAAGCCGTGCCGTAATCACCAAACGCAAATGGTTCAACGTTACCTTCTAGAGCACCTTTAAATACTTGTTTCGCCAACTCACTTTCTGAATCTTCAACTTCAAAGAATTTAGCGTCACTTAGAGATTTGCGGCTAGGTAGTGCAAGGCCAGAGTCCAATACCCACTCTTGCGCTTTTTGACTAGTAAGGATCTGAACGGCTTTTTGAGTTGCTTCTACGTTTTTGCCGTCTGCATTTACGCCCCATGCAACAGTAAATAGAAGATTGCCGCGCTTACCGGTTTTCGGATCGGTTGGCATTAGTGTTGTGCCGTAAGGAAGGTTTGGCGCTTTGTCACGTAAGTAACCACTGATCCAGTTACCTTCAAGCGCTACAGCCGTTTCTTCTGTACCAAAACAACCACCACCCCAGCCCTGACCTAAGTCTGTTGCCAAAATGCCAACTTCATCTTCTGATACAAGGCCCGTGTAAAAATTGAATGCACGCTCGAAGTTCTCATCCAGTACGGTTTTGCCTTCTTCATTGAAAGGTTTCCAGCCTGTCGCAAGTGCGAATGGAGCAAAACGCGCGTAATCAGGCATAACACAGATACCTGATACTTCATCACCTAGCTCATCTTTCACCGCGATCAGTTTTTTACGTAAATCTTCCCAAGAATCGCTATTTGTTGGGTAATCAACGCCTGCATCATCGAAAATATCTTTGTTATATTGCAGCGCGATCGTATTGAAATCCTTAGCAATTCCATACTGTTTACCATTTGACGTAAACGCGCTATTTAGGCTTGGAATGACTGCAGAGCTCACATTAGCGAGTGAATCACTGTTTGCTGCTACCTTGCCAGAATTAACGAGGGTATTAGCAAAAACCACGTCAACGTAGAATGCGTCTGGTGCAGTACCAGCCGATAAAGAGTTGGTTATAAACTGAGAGAAGTCACCTTCTACCGCTTGGTATTTAACGCTTAGCCCCGATTTTGCAAAATCGTCAGCTAATACTTCTTTGACCAAGTTATTCAATACAACGACATCATTACCACCCCAGCCAGCAATAGTAATTTCTGTTTTTTCAGTTGCGGTTGCAGACAGGCTTGCAGCAAGTAGGGATGCTGCCAATATTGTTTTTTTCATGTTGCCCTCAGTTCATTAATTTCAAAATCTGAGGGTATTATGCACACTTAACGTAAACGCTTACGTTATTCCGGTCACATTTTCGTTGTTGTTAAGTTACAGTAATCCATTTTAGTGATCTTGCTCTTATTTTGGCCAGATATTGGGCTTCTCCAACAGAAAAAACTATAAAAAAGCCTCTATTTTCTTAATCTCATAACTTAACACATCGCAATAACGTAAAGTTTTCTTTATTGAATAAAAAATGGGTATACCTTTCGATATACCCATGTTAATAAAATTAATATTGTTGGTTTACGTCGATTGCCCGAGCTTCAGAGTTATAGGAACTACAGCTCCTACTGGCTGCTCTCCTAACATAGCAAGCTCAAGCATAGAAGCTGCCTTGGCTGCTATTTTGTCCGTATCTTGAACAATTGTAGTCAGCATTTTTGAAATTCCCGGTAAACCATCATAACCAACGACAGAAAAGTCTTCCGGTATCTTGTAGCCTCGATCCTTTAACGCAGCAATGACCCCCAAAGCCGTCTCATCACTCTCACAAACAAACCCTTGGTGGCGCTCGAGTTGTTGCTTATCCATAGAAA
Source organism: Vibrio sp. 10N.286.49.E11 (assembly GCF_041469505.1). Lineage (NCBI taxonomy): Bacteria > Pseudomonadati > Pseudomonadota > Gammaproteobacteria > Vibrionales > Vibrionaceae > Vibrio > Vibrio sp. 10N.286.49.E11. Next base: position 55,839 of record NZ_JBFRKQ010000026.1, on the reverse strand, counting down.
CAAAGTAACGATATGCGGCAATCTCTCCCAGTGGATCATGCCCAGTGCGCAATTCACGTATAGGTAGCGCATTACTCGCCATGACCGACATATAACCTTGATGACGAAACTGATAACCATCACCATAAGTTGTTGGTGTTACGAAACAAATGTCGCTTAACCCTTTATCAACTAGGTGTTGCGTCGCTTCCCGACCACCGTTGAAATCATCAGGAGCAACCCAGAAGGACCCTTCGCTCATACCAATACATACGAATGGCAAACCCAGTTCTTTACAGGTTTCAACACGTGGGTCATTGGTAGTCATACCAAGTAAAATCGCACCACCAACTTGCTGTAATTCAACTTCCCCAAAGCTCACAGGTAACAAGTTACGACCAGAGTTACGAATTGCAGCTGATAGTGAAGGCCAAAGCATTCCCAAATAACGAGAAGCGTAGAAGTCTATCGGCCCAAGAGATATAGCAATGGTATTTTTATGATTTCCCATTAACTCTCGCGCAGATGTACTCGGCACGTAACCCAAATCCTTACAGATATCTAAAATTCGTTTACGTGTTTTCTCGCTGATACCAGGTTTATTATTCAAAGCTCGACTAACCGAAGCTATTGATACACCCGCGATTTTTGCGGCTTCATGTATAGTTGTTTTCTTTAAGTCAGTCTCTGTTTTAGATTCGCTCACATTAACACCTTCACCACCTACGTAAACTTTACGTTCATTATGTCCTTATTAGCATAGCTTTCAAGTAAAAAAACGTAAACAGAGACTATCTCTTGAGCACCATCACGGAATAACAATGATAAAGTATAGTTATATCAATTACCTAGCTTCGTAAATGACAATAGTTTGAACTTTAACTCTAAATATTAGTTTATGAATAACTTAAATATCTAAAGCCCCTTCATAGACAGAACCTTAAGCACTAAGCTCAGCGTAAATTCCGTCTAACATAATGTTTTCTTTAGACTTCCTCTGCGCGGACTTTTGAGCGTTCCTTGATATAACTGGTAGCCCATTCGATTTTATTGCTGATTTCTGACCATGCGCCGTGACTGATACATTCAAATATTGGAAACAGCCAGACATCCACATTTTTTGCCGCTTTAAACAATGAGACCGATGGCATTATCTGAAGCGCAATACTACGCCTAATGATCAGCGCAAGTAAACTGGCCCAGATGAGCCCATCAACGATGGCCTTTTGTGCGGTGACAAATCGTTGCCAGTTGGTGTGAGACTTTAACTCTTTAAAAAGCAGTTCCACCTGCCATCGACAGCGGTAGATCGCCATGATGTCATCGGCAGTAAAGGTGTCTGAAGGTAAGTTAGTTATCCAAATGCAGAATCGTTTTTCTTCAGCAAACCATCGTAGCACGACTCTAAACTCTTGTTTACCTCGACGGACTTTTAGGTCAAGGACCTGCGAACGGTTGGTACCTCGAGTAATGTCTTTCAGCTTCTTCCCTTCTAGCTTAGGCAGCAGTCGCCCCTTGCCGTTCCTTGCCTCAATAATCATAGGGTTCAGAGACTTAGCACCTCGGACAATATAGAATCCGCCATGCTGTTCAAGCTCTCGAAAGAAGTGGAAATCAGGATACCCTGCGTCAGCTAACAGCAATTTGTTGTTCATCGTTTTGGGCTCAGGTAAAAAATCTCTTTCTGATGCCGTATCAGCGCTGATGTTCATCGCGACTGGAGAAAAGCTTTTCAATGACATTGTCATATGACATTCAACCGCTGCAGGGTTACGTTTAAATCGACTCGGATAAACATCCGCCAGGTCACGATGGATGTGGAAAGAGCTGCCATCTTGAAGCAGTACATCATCAAAGGTGTCGAGCTTATTTGGTAGACCGACATTCTGCTGGCGAGCAAATTGAGCTATTGCTCGCATAACAAGTTGCCGCATGAAATTAGGAAACTCATTTTTCCTCAACTGGTTATGGTAAGGCTTGTATGCCACGGCACCTTCAGGGCTCAAGCACATCCCATTGAATTGTCGCAGTAAATCCGCAATGGAAGTGCAGTTTCCTTTGCTTAACGCGGCCACTAAGCTAATGACTAGCTGCTCGGGTAATATCGCCCGACACCGTTTCATCAGGCCTGTACTTTTCGCCATTTTTTGGAGGGTGTCAGCATTAAAGAATTGCTTAAATTGCTTCTGTAAGGAGATAATCGTCATCGGCTTCACTATTGATGTAGGTAGTTTGTTTGGCGACGATTATCTGATCATAAATGAAGCCTTTTTTCTATCTAAATAAACAAGTTAGCTCTTAAGATCCTGTCTATGTAGCTATACTAAATTCTGCTTAAGCTTTTCTTCCAACGCATGGATACACAGCTTGATGGCGATAGGCGTATTTGAAGCGAATGGATTTAGCGCATAAACCGTGTTGGTGGGTAATTCAAAGCTTGGCAGCACGTCGACAACATCACCAAATAACTGAGGAATGCAGAAATCTGGAATCACACCGATACCAACACCTGATTTAATCAGTGCAAGGCAACTGTGGAACGAATTGGTGACGCAACTAGCTTGCTGTTGGTAGACAAAGTCCTGCTCAGTTTGAGAACTAAAATGATGAGTCACCTGCTTTCCCTGCCAAGAGTTTGCAATGTAAGGAATCGATTCAAGCTCACGTTCACGCATGCTTTCAACGCCACATAACACATCTTTAAACTCACCTAACCTCTTCTGCTTTAAGTTACTGTCACGAGAAGTTCCTACTCGTACTGCGAGATCAATATCGTGTTCCATGAAGTCTAGATGCTGATCGTCGCTTATCAGTTCTGGCTTTAACTTCGGATATTGCTTCATTAGATCTGCAATGACGGGTACGACGAGCAAGTCCATCAGAGCATTCGACGCCGTAATACGAATCCGACCTTGGGGCTCTTCTAGCTCAGCTTTCGCCATATCCCAAGCCGATTCAGCGATCACGTTGATGTCTTTGCAACTCAAATAAAAACGCTCACCCATACTGGTCAGAGATTGCCTGCGTGTTGTGCGCTTAAGAAGAGAAGCGCCTAGCTCTTGTTCTAAGATTTTGAGGTGCTGACTGACGACAGATTTAGACAACTCAAGCTTTTCAGCCGCAGCTGATACTGAACCCTGCTCTACGATATGAGCGAAAATCGACATCTGCTTTAGCTTACTCATTTTATTGTTCTCTTTTTACAAACAGTATTTTCTATTATCTCTGTTTTTCAAATCAATTTCCAAGACTAAACTCAATTCAACTTATCGAGATACCAAATCAAAAAGACAGTGCTCGAAGCAAGACTGTTATGGAGAAAGACAATGTTAGACAACCAAATTTTAGAAGCATGTAAGCAAGGCATTAACGCGTGGCAAAAAGCTTTCAACAGCCAAGATGCGAAAGGTTGTGCCGATCAATATACTGAAAGCTGTGTAATGGAAGCGCGTCCATTTGGTACTTTTGAAGGTCGAGAAGCGATTCAAGCGTTTTGGCAAGGTATCATAGACCAAGGCTTCAAAGACGTTGATTACACTGACGTGAAATGGGAAGAGCACCCAGAAGGCGGCTACATCCTTACTGCTAGTTGGACAATGAATAAAGCATTTGGTGTTGTACACCGTGAACACTGGGCAGTACAAGAAGATGGTAAAGCTCGTCTTGTCAGCGATGACTTCGAAGTTCAAGGTGAACGCTAGAGCTGTAATTAACAGCTAGAAGCTCAAAAATAGAAACAGAAAACAAAAAGCCAGCAATCCAAATGGACTGCTGGCTTTATAATGTTCACTCTTGTCGCCCTTTCACTTGGTTTGAAGGTGATTGAGTGACTCTACACAATCACTCAACACGCTCATCATTTCAAATCAAAGTGTCTGGTAAGACAGAACAAATACAAGTCAAAGTTACAGTGCTGCTTTCTTCGCTTCTGTAATCCAACCATCGAACGTGCTTTGGTTCGCTTTGATCCAACCATTTACGTGCGCTTCGATATCCGCAGAGCTGTTCTTACCTTTACTCATCATCATGTTCTGAGCACTTACATCATTGATGTTAAGCTTGATTATTTCGAAAAGCTTCGCTGCTGATGGGTTGTTCTTAGCAAACTCTTTATTCGCAATAATGCGCATTGAGTTCATTTCGAAGCCGTAGTTTTTACCATTAGACAAAGTAGTATCAACATTCGCACGCTCACCAGGTAGTGAAGAGAACGGAACTTCTAGCCATACTACATCTTCGTTAGGCACCAATACGCCACTTACCCAGTAAGGTGTCCATGTGTAGTAAAGGATTGATTCACCCTTTTGGTAACGAGAAATCGTGTCTGCGATGATTGCAGCGTAGTTACCTTGGTTGTGAGTCACCGTATCGTCCAGTTTGAACGCTGAAAGTTGATGTTCAATCACCATCTCACAACCCCAACCTGGGTTACAGCCTGTTAGATCTGCTTTACCATCACCGTCCGCATCAAACAGCTTCGCGATTTTTGGATCGGTTAATTGACCAATGTTAGTGATGTTGTACTTTTCAGCCGTTTTCTTATCAATTAGGTAACCTTGAGCAGCGCCGCTTACATATTGGCCTTCACGGTAGAATTTCTCATCACCACCAGCCATTGTGTATTTGTCAGCATGAAGCGGGAACCAACCTACTGTTAGGAACGTTGCATCACCCTTTGCAATTGAAGTGTAACCTACGTTGTAATCCACTTCTTGAGTTGATTTCACGTCATAACCCAGTTCTTCTAGAGCACGGTTAACGATCAATGTTTGGAACGTCTCTTCCGCTACAGACGATTGAACAGGCTGAACTGATACGCCCTCACCCGGTAGGCTTGCTGCCCACACGTTAGTCGATACCGCTAATGTAGAAACGATGCTTACTGCGAGTTTACTCTTCCATGAATTATTCATTAGTGTTTTTCCTTAATTGAAGTTCTGATTTGTTACCGCGATTAAGTACATTCAGTACAAGGGAAACAGGTCCCATGCGATACCAGCGTAATTTTGTATTACCAGCGTTGACACCCAGTACTTGGGTGATGCGGTCTAATAAAATGGCTAAGATAACGATACCTAAGCCACCAACAGCGGCCAGTCCCATATCTAAACGGCCAATACCTCTCAGTACCATTTGACCTAAACCGCCTACCGCAATCATTGATGCGATAACCACCATAGATAGCGACAACATCAGTGTTTGGTTCACGCCCGCCATGATAGTTGGCAATGCAAGTGGCAGTTGAATTCGGTAAAGCATCTGCTTTTTGCTTGCACCGAATGAGTGACCCGCTTCGATCAATTCTTCCGGTACTTGCTGAATACCCAAGATGGTCAAACGCACAACAGGAGGAAGTGCGAATATGATGGTCACTACTACACCCGGAACGTTACCGATACCAAACAACATTACGATCGGTACTAAATAAACGAAGGCTGGTGTGGTTTGCATAGCATCCAAAATTGGGCGCACGAATTTGGCTGCCGTGTTACTTCGGGCGAGCCATATACCCATGGGTAAGCCAATCAATAGACAAAAGAATACGGATGTCATGACCAGTGACAGTGTGGTCATTGCTTCAGACCAAGCACCAATCAGGCCAATGAAAGTCAAAGATACGGCCGTTGCAACGCCAAGCTTCAAGTTTGAAAACTGCCATGCGACTAAAAACAGAATGATCAACATGAATGGGGCTGGCGTAGACACCAACGCCGTTTCAAATGAACTTAGAATAAAATCGATAGGCACACGGATCGCTTGAAATAATGGGCGTCCGTGCTCAACTAACCAATTCAGTCCAAACTCTACCCAAGTGTCGACAGGCAAAACTGCCTCTGCAAAAGGGTTCAGTGGATCAAAAGGTGTCGCTTCAACTGTTTCGCTGCTTAACCAATCTGCTGATGGTGAGGTATCAGCTGCTTGACCCCAAGGATCACTTGCAGGTTGAGCTGCAGGAGCCGATTGAGACCATGGGGCATTATTTGTTTGTTCAGACGACATGATCTACCCCTTATCCAATGTTTGTAACAGTCGTGACTTAGTTACCACGCCAAAGTAATTACCTTGCTCATCCACAACAGGCACTGAGTAAGGCACACCACCAACTAGGCCAAGCACATCATTGATTGGTAAATCAGGGTTCAGCGTTAATCCATCATCGAGCTGCGCGCTGACGAGTGATTTGTTCTCTTTGTGAGCTTTACGAAGCGAGTCAATAGAGACAATGCCGGAGTAACGGCTGCTCTTCTCAACTACGATGCCGTATTCGCGGTCGTTATCCATTAAAATTTGCAGAGCGGACGCCGGGCCATCGTGTTCTGATTTTTTAAATACCGCGGCTGGCTTCTTACGCGCAATGTCTTTCACAGTAAGCACGCTTGCCACGTTCACACCGCGGAAGAAAGCTTCGACATAATCGTTGGCTGGGTTATTAAGAATATCGTCTGGAGTACCTACTTGAACCACTTCGCCATTTTGCATAATCGCAATTCGGTCACCGATACGCATCGCTTCATCCAAATCATGCGAGATAAAAACAATGGTTCGTTTATCGTCATTTTGAAGGCGAATAAGCTCATCTTGCATTTCTGTACGAATCAAAGGATCGAGCGCCGAGAACGCTTCATCCATCAACAAGATATCTGGGTCACATGCTAGTGCACGAGCCAAACCAACACGCTGCTTCATACCACCAGATAGTTCATCTGGGTAAGATTCTGAATATGCGCCAAGGCCAACACGTTCAAGTGCTTCAAGTGCTGACTGCTTTCGTTGCTCAACTTCAACACCCGCAAGCTCTAGACCAAATGCGGCATTCTCGATGACCGTCATATGCGGCATCAAAGCGAAATTTTGGAAAACCATCGAGATGTTGTTGCGGCGAACTTCGCGGAGTTCATCTTCTGAGATGTGGGCAATGTCTTTGCCTCGAAGAAGCACATTGCCTTTGGTTGGTTCGATCAAGCGGTTAAGAAGGCGTACTAGGGTTGATTTGCCAGATCCTGACAGTCCCATTATGACGAAAATCTCGCCTTCTTGGATACTAAGAGAAACATCGTTAACGCCGATCGTTAGCCCTGTTTCTTCGAAAACTTTATCTTTATTTGCGCCTTCATTAATCATTGTAAAAGCACGGTCGGTGTCTTCACCAAACACCTTGTACAGTCCCTTAACTTCCAGTATGGGATCCATGTAATCTAATCCTTTCTCAGTTATTTAAACTTAAATTGGTTATTTAAACCCGAAAAACAATTAGCACTCTAAGTAATTGACACGTGTAAATCAAGGTTCTTCGCTCGGTAAAACAAGGCAACAGACTGAAACCAGACCAGCAACAACAAGACCAAAAAATAAGCAAAAACAAAGCAAGCTACTGATAATAAAAGGGATAAATTAGATAAGCGTACGGCCAATATTATGTATTACGTAGTCGTAGATTATTGAATATTAATTTTACATTAGAGTAATTAATAGGCTGAATGAACCAACAAAAGCCATAATTAGTTCGTGCACAAACAATTCGAATACGAACTATTTATTAAGCTTTCATGATGTTTCCGAGGCGAAAGTTCGCTCGATAAAAAATATAAGATCAACTCTCAATCTCTACCTAAAAACCAAAGGTCAACCGGCTAAAGTCAGCGAGTTGAAATCAACCTTTTCAACCAAGAATTTTAATACGTCACACCAACTGTGATACTTGCTGCAAACTGTCAATTGGTGATTATCTAAGCTGAGCTTCAACTTGTAGAGTGCTCATTGCTGAGCCATTCTTTATAAAAGAAATAAGCATTTTCCCGTGACGAAATAGAGAAAAAGACAAGGAATTCGAATGATAAAAATGTTGGTGTGTGACTTTGACGGTACGCTTGATGGAGGCTCATCTCACGGTGTTAACCAGCTATTTGATTACCTCACAGAACAACCTGATATTCGCTTTATCATCGCGACAGGAAGAACATTACCTTCGATTCGAATGGGTTTAGAATCGGATAACTACCCGAAGCCACACAGTATTATTAGCGATGTGGGCACCAAAATTCATCATGTTCATTCCCAAAAACCAGACCATGTTTGGCATAACCAACTGGAAGCTTCTTGGAACAAATCAAGGGTAGAGACGGCTCTCGCCCCCCTTGATTTTATGGGTGAGCGGATAGAGAACCATCAAGGCGATTACAAGATCACTTTTGAAGGAAAGCTTTCAGAGCCTCAACACGAACTGATTGAATCTAGTTTGGAGATCCACGGATTAGATGTTCACCTTACTTACTCTCATGATTGGTACTTAGATATCACACCAAAAGGCGTTAACAAGGCGACTGCGATTCACCACCTACTCGAACAACACGATTTGAGCGTTGCAGAAGTGTGCGTCGCAGGTGACTCAGCTAACGACACCTCAATGCTCACCATTGAAGGCGTAAACTCGATACTGGTTGCTAACCATTACCCAGAGGTTGCTCACCTATCGGATAGAGACAACGTATACACGAGTAGAGCAACACATGCTGAGGGTGTCTTAGAAGGCCTTAAATACTGGCAAGGACGTGCAGCAGCGGGTAATTAGAAATAAGGACTGCTCCCTACTTGCTATCCTTATTTCCAACCGGGAAGCCAATGATCCTTGTCGGTGAGATCCCGCCAGTTGATGTCTTCCTCACGTTTGGTCATCACCGCTTCTATTAAACAACGAATGACCTCCCCTTCTTCAAACTCGACCTCTGTGACCATGAAGTGTTTTTCTTTCTTTATTGGGCTAACGGCCGTCCATTTACTGCGAAGTAGTTTCTTTGGATTGATTCGATTCATGAGCTTATTTCTCGCTTAGATGTCATTGATTATTATGGGATGTCTAGCCGACATTGAGTAATAGTCTTCATCGCAAGAAAAGGATCAAAAAAAGCCAGCGATTAGGCTGGCTTCATTCAGTTAGCTATTACTTGTTAAAGATTAGCCGTTTTTAGGTGGATCAAATGCCGTGAGTTCTAATACTGGACCTGTGTATTTTTCAATCTTCACAAGCGCAGAGTTTGCAGCACAGCCATTCGCCAAACGAGAAGTCGGGATATCTAACGTAAGCACGTTACAGCCACCGTTTTTACATAGGCCTGTCTCTTTATCTAAATCAGGCCAACCGCCTTCATGGATACATACAGAGCCTTGTTTGATGCCGTCCGTCACTAATGCACCCACCAATACTTGTCCACGACCATTATGTGCACGAACCAAGTCACCCGTTTTAATGCCTCGAGCTTTCGCATCTTCAGGGTGAATTGAAATCGGCTCACGGTCTGCAATCGCATACTCTTCGCGGATCTTCGCGTAGTTGAACTGGCTATGCAGACGGTGCGCGGCGTGCGCTGTCATCAGTTGCAGTTCGCCATCTTTAGCGTTGCCTGTGTACTCTGTTGGTTCTAACCAAGTTGGGTGTGCAGGGCAATCATCTAGTTGGTAACCTTCAATGGTTCTTGAGAATATCTCGAACTTGCCACTTGGTGTACCTAGTGGGTTCATGATTGGGTTCTCACGAAAATCAGCGTAACGAACAAACTGTGCGTTCTTCTCGTTCCACTTCATCTCGATCAACTGATTATCTTCCCAGAACTTGCTGAAGTTAGGCATTACGATACGCTGACCACGACCACCTTGCTGTGCGGTTTTGTAGAAACCATACAGCCATTCCATCTCGGTCTTGCCTTCGGTGTACACATCACGACCACCCGGAGCAAGTAACTCAGACATGTCCGCAAATACATCGAAATCGTTGCGAGCTTCACCTTGTGGCTCAACCACTTTCTTCATTGGCACTAAGTGTTGGTTACTGTAGTCACCCGTCATCGTCATATCATTACGTTCAAACGATGTAGTAATTGGCAGAACAATATCCGCGTGCTTAGCTGCTGCTGTCCAGTAAGGTTCTGAGATAACAATCAGCTCAGGCTTTTGCCAAGCTTTGATCAAGCGGTTGGTATCTTGGTGGTGAGTAAAGTTCGCACCGCCTGCCCACCAGATCATTTTGATCTCTGGGAACGTTAGGTTGTGACCATTGTGATGGTAGATTGAACCCGGGTTTTCTAGCGCTTCAACAATACGCGCTACAGGGAATGCGTTCACAGATCCTGAAACAGCCCAATCGTTACCCGCCGAAGAACCACCGCCAAGTGACGCTGAAATCGCAGGAAGTACGCCTGCATCACGAGCAGGGTTACCACCGTTTGAGTAGTGGTAAGAAAGACCGAAACCACCACCAGGCAAGCCAACTTGACCTAGCATTGTCGCTAGCGTAACCAACATCCAGTGACGTTGTTCACCGTATTGTTGACGCTGCATACCCCAGCCAGACATCAGCATAGTACGGTTCTTACTGAAGATATCCGCAAGTAGCTCAAGCTGCTTCACTGGCACACCACAGATCTCAGACGCCCACTCAGCAGATTTTTCTACGCCGTCTTCCTTACCCATCAAGTAAGCTTCGAATACGTCGTAACCTGTTGTGTATTTACCCAAGAATTCTTTATCGTGCTTGCCCTGTTTCACTAACGTGTGTGCGATACCCATCATCATGGCTACGTCAGTCATTGGGTGAGGAGCAATCCACTCTGCGTTGTCACCAAAAAACTCGATAGTCTCAGAGCGCATTGGGTCAATCGCAATCACTGTCTTGCCCGACTTCTTCAACTGGTGGAAGAACTCAAGACCTGCACAGTCGGTTGAGCTCCAAGCGATCTTCAAGGTGTTAATTGGGTTTAGGCCCCAAAGTACCACCACATCACTGTGCTCAAGGATAACTGGGTAAGTCGTCTGCTGTTCATACACCTCAATCGAACCCACAACGTGCGGCATGATAACTTGCGCAGCACCTGTTGAGTAATCACCTAAGTGACCAGAGTAACCACCAGCCATGCTCATGTAACGTTGTAGAAGCGTTTGCGCTTTGTGCAGAACACCACTTGAACGCCAGCCATAAGAGCCTGCGAATACAGATTCCGCACCGTGCTCTTGACGAATACGTGAGTGTTGTTGGTGAATCAATTTGTACACTTCATCCCAAGAGATACGAACAAATTCATCACTACCACGTACACCTTCAGGTGCAGATGGGTTAGCCAAGTAGCCTTTACGAACCATAGGGTACTTAACACGCGCTTTGGTGTGTACTTGATCAGGGCCTGTGGTCTGCAGGCTATTTGGAACCGTTTGTGCCAGTGCATTCGTCGTCGACACTAACTTGCCATCTTTCACTTCACACAGCATTGGTCCCATACGACCTGATGTTAGAACACCAGAACCACGTTTGTCCGAAGCAATTGCGCTCATCGGCGTCAAAGATGTGAATGCCAACGCACCAGCTGTAATACCTGTGCCTTTCATAAATCCACGACGTGTCATATTAGTCATAATTTTATCCTTCTAATTCTCTTTAGTGACCAACAACGTCTTTCGCGTGGTTTTGGAAGTACTTAGTCAGCAGCTCAAGGTTTTGCTCAGAAATGTCTGTACGGTCGCCCATACTTTTCGCAACAGGCCCCCAAGCATTCACAGTGAAGTGGTTTGAAGGAATTTTCGCGTGACACGTTGCACAGTAAACGTTGTCCAACTCTTCTGCGTAAGACCAGATTGGGTCTAGTTTATCGACAACTGGAGAAGTGATATCACCCGTTAGCGCAACTGAACGCCACTCGTTACCATAAGCATCGGCTTTATAGTCACCAGTAGTCAGTGCTTCTTGACCTTTGTCTGTCAATGTCGCAACGATTGCACGTTGGCCTTCACCGAAGTAAAGCACTTGCTCTGCACCTTTCATTTGGAATGCATTCAAAGTCACAGTACGGTTGTCGCCTTCAGCCTTAACCACTTGCAGTTCTGCTGTTGGGTTTACACTGCCGAAGTCACCCATTGCGATATCGGTTACTGGGTAAACCACTTTCGCATCTGCTGGCGTGTTTTTCGTAAATGCGATCAGGGTATCGAACGCTTTGCTATCTAGCTGAGCTTCAGGAGCAAAATGTGCAACGCCTTTGTGACAATCGATACACGTTTGGTTATTTTCACGACCATAAGCATGCATTTTTGCTGCATCACGAGATTGCTCGAACTCTTCCATTGCATCGAATTCGTGACAAGAGCGACAAGTCGCTGAGTCATTCTCGCGGAATTGAGCCCAAACTGTCTCAGCCATCTCTTCACGGTGTGCTTCATATTTCTCAGGCGTGTCTATCTTACCTGAAATAAATTCGTGGTAGATGTCTTTGGACGCTCTTACTTTGGTGATCACGTAGTCAATCGGATCAGTTGGAATGTGGCAATCGGCACATTCAGCTCGAATGCCTTTTGCGTTACTGAAGTGTACAGAACCTTGGTATTCTTTGTGGGGTGCTTCCATTGTGTGGCAAGAAACACAAAACTCAGTGCTCGATGTATAGTGCATAACGGCTGCAGTTCCCCCTAAGGTTAACCAGCCAATACCTATACCAACCGCCGCTATTAGTGCGATATAACGTTTTTTTATTGTCATAATTCTTAATCATCTTCAACAATTGGTTACAATTAAGATCAGAATAGTACTTTAGGGGTAGATCAGTTTGATTTGGATCATAAATCGCATTCTGAGGAACAAAAATTGAACCTTTATGAGAACCCAAGGTCACTTCACGAAATTATTCCCCACCAGATACAATCACCCACCAAATAAGAGGCAGCGGTTAAATATTCATTATTGATTAATCCAACATCAACGAGACAAAACGGCTTTCTAAGTCAAAGAAGTAAATTGTAAATCTATTACAATATTGGCTATCTATTTTTCATAAACTCCTCACTCAATGAGCCAAACAGAATTCCAACAAAAAATAGCGAGTTTCACTGCCATCGAACAAGCGCTTGATTACTTTGAGATTGGCTTTGATAGCAAGTTCATCGACCAAAATAGAGTCGAGCTTATGAAACGCTTTAATGGTTATCTGATCCTGTCAAAACCCGATGATTGGTTCTCTGGACGAAGAGCGCTGAAAAACGCTTATTGTAAGGTTCAACGCAGCAAGTTAGATCGCCACACACGTTCAGCCTGTCGTGGGTGTACAACTTGTCAGCGTCGATAGATAGGAAGTACTGCTCAAAGTAGAGAACTAAAAAGTAGATAGTTGAAATAACATCTCATTCCGATTTAGTTAGTGGTTTGCTCGAAAAAAAGTGTGCTAGTCTTACGGCAACTCAACTACGAGATAAAAACTACAATGAAAATTTTCAGCAATTTCGAAAGCGGCAACATTCACGTCGTTTCTGCAGATTCACCACAAAACATTCAACTGACTATCCCAGCAGACTACCAAACTGAAATCTCTCAGTGGTTTCACTTCCGCTTAGAAAGTGAAGCTCAACAAGCTCACCACTTTGAAATCGGTCAATTGGCAACATCTGCCTACCCTGAAGGCTGGAAAGATTACGATGTAGTTGCATCGTATGACCGTGAAGAGTGGTTCCGTATCCCATCTCAGTTCGATGGCGATACATTAAGCTTCGATATCATCCCTGAACACGATTCAATGTACTTCGCGTACTTCGCGCCGTACTCATACGATCGTCACCAAGATCTTCTGCACAATGCTCAAACGCACCCTGCTTGTAAGCTTGAAACTCTAGGTCAGACGCTAGACAACAACGACATCACTTTGCTAACCATCGGCGAGCCAAGTGAAGAGAAGAAAAACATCTGGGTTATTGGTCGCCAACACCCTGGCGAGACGATGGCTGAATGGCTGATCGAAGGCCTGCTACAACGCCTACTTGATGAAACAGATACGGTTGGTCGCTCTCTTCTAGACAGCGTTGTGTTCAGAGTTGTACCAAACATGAACCCAGATGGCAGCATCCGCGGTCACCTGCGTACTAACGCGATTGGCGTAAACCTGAACCGTGAATGGCAATCACCTTCTATGGAACGCAGCCCAGAGGTATTCCTTGTTCGCGAGCGTATGCTGGAAACGGGCGTTGACCTGTGTCTAGATATTCACGGCGACGAAGCGATTCCATATAACTTTGTAGCAGGTAGCGAAGGCACACCTTCTTACAACGAGCGCATCGCGAAGCTAGAGAGCCACTTCAAGCAAGCACTGCTCACTATCACGCCAGAGTTCCAAGATGAATTTGGTTACGATAAAGACGAACCAGGCAAAGCAAACATGACAGTTGGCACAAACTGGATTGGTGAGCAATTCAAGTGTTTGGCTTACACCGTCGAGATGCCATTTAAAGATCACATCAGTCACGCTGACGAACTTTACGGCTGGTCTCCAGAACGAAGTGTCGCGTTTGGTCACGATATGCTAGCCGCAGTTTGGGCTACAGTAGACGAGCTATAAGGCGAACTAAGCTCATTAGCTTTACCTGTATCGCCTTTGGTTTATAAGAATCTGGGCTATAGATAGAACAAAGCCCAGCACTTGTGAAAGTGCTGGGCTTTTTAATATCGGCTTGGATGAGTGAATCTAACTTTAAAAGCTTTCTATGCCACTCTGAGGCTAGCAAAAAACACTGGGTATCTTTGCCTAATGTGGCGTTGTTCAGACACCATATCTTTGAAGCTCGGACCTTGTGATAACTGAACGATCACTTCGTCACCTTCTTGTCGCAATACAGCACCGCTAATATCGATACTGTTGTTGTCATGCAACCTCAAGGTGCCGGCCATTGAAAAGCCACGATAAACCGGAATGATGTTACGCATCATCAGGCGTACACCCTTTTCAGAAACTTCGCTGACATGAAAAAGCTCATCCTTAATTCGCATCACCGGACGAGCCTTTTGAGGGTACTTTAAGCGGTAATATTTGCGTTTCTGGGTGAATGAATCTTCACGCATTGGTGACTCCCTGTCTCTGTTATTTCGGTCAAGCAATAGGCTGTAGCTTCAATTGGTCTCAAATAAACACATTCACCAAATTGATAGCTAATAATTATATCGACTTCCCGAGCTAATGCTTTAGAGATTTATACAGAGAAACACTGATTGCTTAGCATTCAGTAAAAAATGAGAACTGAATCGGAAATGAAAACTAAGATGGAAACGAGAACTAAGCCGGAAATGAACTGAACCAATAGCTAAAAACCCAATTCTTCGCATCGCACCCTAAAGCTGAAACAATGCCAACTGAATGCTGAAGCCCACGAATAGAATCCCACACACAATGTTCACCATTTGCGAGGTGCGCTTTTGAACCAACAAGCGCTTAAAGGTATCCGCCATTAAGATCACAACCAAGAACCACATCGACACCACTGACGCTTGAATTGCACCGAGTATCAAACTGTCTGTCACAATCGCATCTGTTGAAACAAATTGAGGGAATATAGAAAGATAAAACAGGACGATTTTAGGATTCAGTAGATTAGTGAGGAGCCCTTTGAAAAATTGGCTGTAAAGCTTACTTCCCGATGCACTGACCACAGAGAGCACACCCTCTTGAGCGCGCAGCGCCGCACGAAAATGGTTATACCCAAGCCAGACAAGATACAAAACCCCAGCCCACTTTAGCCCTTCAAAGGCCATGGGAGTGTTCGACAGTAATAAGCTTATGCCGTTAGCCGAGATAAAGGCATGAAAAAAGAAACCACATGACACGCCCAACACGTTCACAAATGCGAACAGCTTCCTTTGAGTTAAGGCTGTGCTTAATACCAACAGCGCATTTGGGCCCGGGATAATGGCAATAAAAAACACGATAACGATAAACAGCCAGATACTGTCCCAACTCATTTCGATCTCATTTCATGAACATTTTTAGGGCGGACATTGTACGTCCATTCAGTGCCATTACAATATGATAAACGCTTAATTATCGCGTATAGCTAACAGACATAATTCGCGCGTATAATGAATGTGTTTATCGTCTAACATACAAAACTGATTCTCTAACATTTGTAGCCCTGATAGACTCCACCTCCTTTTTGATACTTGGTTCATTTATGTCATTTGATAGCCTCACCCTTAACGCAAAAACCGTCTCCGCGCTCTCATCTCAATTCAATAAGCCGACAGAGATACAGCAAGCGGTAATTCCTACCATTATTGCGGGGAAAGACGTACTCGCATTGGCTCAAACGGGCAGCGGTAAAACATTGGCGTTCGGCTTACCTTTACTGAATAACATCAACCAAGATGTGAATGAACTGCAAGCACTGATCATTGTTCCAACCCGTGAACTTGCATCTCAAGTGACCAAATCTTTAGAACCGATCGCGACAACGCTCAATATCAAATTGGTAACGCTAACGGGCGGCGTAAATACTGATGATCAACAGCAACAATTATCGACTAAACCACAATTAGCCATCGCCACACCGGGCCGCTTATTTGCTTTAATCAAAAGTGGTGAACTGGATGTAGCTCAGTGTTCATCATTGGTTCTTGATGAAGCCGATCGCCTGATCGACATGGGCTTTTGGCCAGATATTCAAGCGATTACTGCAGCACTACCAAGTAAACGTCAGTCACTGTTGTTCTCTGCGACACTTCCGCCCGAATTAGTAGGGCAAGCTGAAGAGCTTCTTTTAAATCCAGTTAAAGTCACGACACATCAAGAAAACAGCGTGGTCGCGACTATTGAAGAAACCCTGTATTTAGTGAACAAAGGCAGTAAAGCTCAAGCGCTCATCGCACTACTCAATCAACATACATGGCCGCAAGTATTGGTATTTATTGGCGCAAAAGACAATGCCGATGCATTAACCAAACGATTGAATAAAGCCAAAATCAGTGTGAGTGCGTTACATGGAAATAAGAGCCAAGAAGAACGAGAGCAAGCATTAGAAAGTTTCAAAAATGGCGAGACTCGTGTGCTTATCGCGACAGACGTGATGGCTAGAGGCATTCATATTGATCAGTTACCTGTCGTAATTAACTTCGAATTACCTTCTCACTCAGCAACTTACGTACACCGCGTTGGTCGTACAGCAAGAGCAGGAAGTACTGGCTGCGCGGTCTCTCTGGTTAGCCACAGCGAAACTGACTACCTCAATGCGATTCGCACCTTGACCAATAAGCCGTTAGTGCTGCAACCATTAGAGGGTTTCCCGGTTACCGACAAACCTGCATCTGAAACGACCGCTCGCAAGCGTCCACCTAAAGATAAAATGGCCAATCGAAGAACAGCTAAAAAGAAAAGCATTAAGCAATTTAAAAGCAAACCAAATAGCTCTAAGTAACCAGAAATAACTCTAAGTAACCAGAAATAGAATGGTCAGCTCAGTTTGTACTGGGCTTTTTTATATGCAACAAAATACAAATTCACACCCAAAAACTTCCCTAAAGTTGCCAACTTAAATGACACTTTTGTGAATTATGATGCCAACGTATTGATTCTTGGTTGCTCAAAAAAAATACTCTTAAATCACGTTGACGCCCCTATATCTAGCAACTAGATTTTTCTATTAGTGTCTACAACAGGAGGTCATTGAAATGAAACGTGCTAGCTCTACATATCGATTACAACTGATTAAGGAAGTGGCAACTCGCCGAGATCGTCAACGTTCCAATGACCCGATGGCAAACTACATACAAACCCTAATAGATAATAAAGATGATTGTGATACTTCGGTTGAACGCAACCAGAGGTTCAGTGGCAGTCATTTTGATGAGCACATAGGTGGTTGGGTAAGTGACCACTGGGGTAACAAGTAGGACAAAGAGAGTAATCCAACCAGCATAATCGCTGTAGAATTCGTCTCCGAATTAACCTATCATCTGCAACAATTCCCTATCCTAGAGTAAGCAGAAAGTGTCTGAGTTAAAAAGAGAAAAAGAAGTGATGGTTGCCTTCCAAGTGATACCTCGCGTTAAAGAAGGCAACAACTTCGAAGTGGTTGATAAAGCCATTGAAGTTGTGAAAGCTGCCGATGTGCCTTTCCAAGTCGGTGCGATGGAAACTACGATGAAAGGTGAACTCAACCAATTACTCGATATCGTTAAAAAAGCAGAACAAGCTTGCTACGATGCAGGGGCGGTAGAAGTGATCACAAACATTAAGATTCACAGTAAAACCACCGAGGCCGATGATACATTTTGCACGTACCATCGTGGTGTAACGAAAGCGAATCACATGTTTGTTTAATCACATTTTTGTTTCTGAAAACTGAGCTTTAAGAAAGGCTCTGAAGAACCAGTGGTGTTATTGGAAAGGCATGTCTGAGAGGTGAGAAAGGATTTCCATTCGTTCTTCTTCTGACATCGAATGCCAATCACGCGGAGTCTCTTCAGGGTCATCTTTTGCCCCGATCGGTTTTCGGTCAAGTGCTTTGACTGGCTCTTTTTTGATTTTTACGTTCTTTTTATTCATACCGACACCACTCCTTCAGGTACAAAGGTACCTACTTTAATATTACACCCCAACCATTATGTAAAGTAATAGTTACTTCGGAGTTAAATAAAATCTAAATACTTCCTCTTTAGCCAAAAAGATCTCTTTGGGGACTGGTATTTCCCTCTTCATCGACCTGCTTACCAATCAAGTTTTTTTGATTCATTATTTTTCTTCTATAGCGCTGACGACACAGCTTTATCACGTGCAATTGTTCTGACGGTGTCATCGACATCCAATTAAAGCGCTCTTCTCTCTTGCGCATACAACCGTTGCAATAGCCTTTGTCATCGCTTGAACAAACCCCAACGCAAGGGCTTGGAACTTGGAAAAACTCTAACTGCTCCACCATGCCTCCTTACACATTCAAAATTACGCTTACTCTCTCAAAAATAAGCGATTAATTTGTCGCCTGGCTCGTGAAATCCATACTAAACTATGACCTTATACTGACACATATAGTGTTTTGTAAACTATACTTTGAACCCATCAAGTTACACTTATCCGGTAACTTCGTTCTTTCCTTTGGAGCCTTATAATATGAAGTTTAGTTCAAAAAAATTACTAGCAGTAGCCGCTTTACCTATGATGCTAGCAGCATGCACAACAACAGGTGACAACGCGATGCAAGTAACACCAACCGATCTACAGCACCATAATTGGGAACTTGCGCAAATTGATGGCAAGGACATTGTGAAAAGCGAAGACCAAGCAGCTCCTCGTCTAGAGATCGGCGAAAAGATGACTGCAAACGGCATGGCTGGTTGTAACAACTTCTTCGGTCAAGGCGAGCTGAAAGACGGTCAATTCCGTATCAAGCAAATGGGCATGACAATGAAAATGTGTCACGGCTCTGCGATGGAAATCGAACAATCGGTTTCTGCTACTCTAAGCGAGTGGAGCGACGTAACGCTAACAAACGATACGCTAGTACTGAAAAACGATGTACACACGCTAACGTACACAATTCGTGACTGGGTAAACTAATCCGTCATCGAAACCAAATACTGATTAAAGGAGCCTGATGGCTCCTTTTTTATTGTCAGCTTGCCCTCACTACTTCTTCAAAATTGACACTCATCGCCGACTTTTCGTACCAGCCTCCAATAAACCTCAAAAATCTCTCATTTAGATGCAATAAATTCAACGGTTCAGCGGTCTGTTGCTAGGATGGCAAAAGCCTAGAGTCTGTCGAGTTTTCGAGATGATTACAGATCGAACAAAACTCAACCGAGAACTCCCTGCTTGTTCTCAAGTAATTGATTGAATTTGCTGTTGAATTAGAATTTATTTCAGAAACAGATAGAATAACTATTAGGGCATGTTGATCTTTCGTTAACCACGAAGGGTCAACACGCCCTAGGGAGTTTGAAAATACAATGCTCTTGCCCGTTCACTACCAAATGGAAAAGTTTATGAACAATATAGTAAGTACGTTAGGAATCATGGCAACCGTTGCATACAGCGCAACCATTTATGCTGATGAAGCAACATCCATCGACAGCTGGAACCAAATAGAACAGCAGGCAGAGGGAGAAACTGTCTACTTTCACGCTTGGGGCGGAAGCCAAGAGATCAATCGTTACCTACAGTGGGCAGGCAAGAAATTACAAAGTGACTACGGTGTCACGTTAAAGCATGTGAAAGTGACCGATATTGCGGAAACCACCACTCGACTGCTTGCTGAAAAAGCGGCAGGAAAGAACAGTGAAGGCAGCGTCGATATCGTCTGGATTAATGGCGAGAACTTCCGTTCGATGAAAGACAACGCGCTATTGTTTGGGCCATTTACGGAATCACTTCCAAATTGGCAGTATGTCGATAAGTCTCTGCCAATTGATGTCGATTTCTCAGAGCCGACAGAAGGCTTAGAAGCACCGTGGGGCGTGGGACAACTGGTGTTCATTCATGACCAAGAAACACTTCACAACCCGCCACAATCATTCTCTGAGATGTTAAGCTACGCTCAGGCTTTCCCGAACCGCTTAAGCTACCCTCGCCCACCAGAGTTTCATGGCACGAGCTTCATTAAGTCACTACTGATTGAACTAACAAACAATAACCCTGCGCTGGCTCAGCCGGTTTCAGAAGACAACTTCCAAGAAGTAACGGCACCACTGTGGGCTTACTTAGATAAATTCCATAAAGTGGCGTGGCGCGGTGGAAAGCAGTTCCCAGCAGGCACATCGGAAAGCATCCAACTTCTGGATGACGGACAGATCGATCTCGCGATTACGTTTAATCCAAACTCTGTTTATTCAGCACAAGCCAGTGGTCGCTTAGCCGAAACCACTAAGGCTTATGCTCTAGAAAGCGGCGCTCTATCTAACATTCACTTCCTTGCGATTCCTTGGAACGCCAATGCAACCGCGGGTGCTCAAGTGACCATTAACTTCTTACTGAGCCCTGAAGCACAGTCTCGCAAGGGGGACCTCAATGTTTGGGGCGATCCTTCGGTTCTGAGCAGCAAGTACCTCACTGGCAGCGCTAAAAACACCAAGCAATTTAAATCGGTTGATGAACCACACCCTAGCTGGCAAAACGCGCTCGAGAAAGAGTGGCTTAAGCGATACGGTAACTAGTCTTCATGCTACGCGCTCTATATTTTGTTGTTATAGCTGTATGCATTATCCCGACCATTCCTGGGGTAGCGGGAGTCGTGGCTTCGTCACTGAGTTTCATCCCGCCCCTTGGTTTAGAGGAGCCGACACTCAACGGTTTTAGCCAAGTCTTTCAATGGGAAGGGGCTTGGCACTCTATTGGCTTAAGCCTAGGTTCAGCAATTGCAAGCAGCTATATAGCCTGCTTCCTGACCTTTTGTATTCTTCAAGCCTCTTGGGGAAACAAGTTTTGGAGAAAGATTGAGTTTACGCTATCGCCAATGCTTGCCATTCCACATGTAGCTTTCGCTATCGGCTTTGCTTTTCTGTTTAGTCCAACGGGGCTTGGCGCAAGAGCGGTACATCACTTGCTCGGCGAATCGGCTACCAGCTCTGAATTGGCGTTATTGGTGAAAGACCCATACGCGTTCGGCTTAATTATTATGCTCGCACTCAAAGAAGTCCCCTTCTTATTGCTGATGAGCATTTCGATACTTCAGCAAATTGATGTAGAGCGTATCACCAAGGTCAGTGCATCGCTCGGTTACAGCCGCGCTCAGATCTGGTGGAAATGTATTTTCCCACAATGGTTTACTAAGCTTCGTTTCCCAATGCTGGCGGTACTCGCTTACAGTGTCTCGGTTGTCGATATTGCTTTGATCATAGGCCCAACCAACCCGCCGACCTTTGCCGTTTTGGTATGGCAATGGTTCAACGATCCGGATCTTAACCTACTTCCGCGAGCTGCTGCTGGTGCCATCGTTTTGTTTGGTTTAGCTTCGTTGATCATCGCCTTGGCGCGTTTAGTTGAATGGGCGGTTCTTAAGTACTTTCGAACTTGGCAGTATTCCGGAAGAACAGGGGCAAACCTTCCGGGGAAAACGGTATTCACTGTCCTTGCTAGCCTTTCACTGCTGATCATTCCTTTAATGGTAATTTGGAGCGTTGCTCAGCGTTGGCGCTTCCCTGATTTACTGCCGAGCCGCTACAGCACGCGCTTCTGGGAGTTCGAGTGGGAAGGCATCATGAGCACCGTTGGTCAAAGCTTATGGATTGGTCTGATTGCTGCTTCAATCGCTTTGTTGCTTGCGCTGGTTGCTCACGAATACAGAATCAAATACAAGTGGCAAGTTCCGGGCTTCATTATCGCTATTCCAATGCTAATACCACAGCTTTCAGTGTTGTTTGGTATGCAAGTCACGACCCTCTACATCGGCAGTAGTGCCTATGAGTTCTGGGTGATTTGGGCGCATGTTTTCTTTGCTTTCCCGTTTGTGTACCTGTCTTTGGATGGCCCGTGGAAAAGCTTCAATGATGGGTTGATTAAAGCCTCGCTGAGCCTAGGTAAATCGCCATTTCAGAGTTGGTATTCGATCAAACTACCAATCTTGCTTCCTGCGATTGCCTTTGCTTGGGCGGTCGGGATCAGCGTGAGTTTGGCCCAATACCTTCCAACATTAATGCTCGGCGCGGGCCGTATTAGCACGATCACCACAGAAGCCGTTGCACTTACCAGTGGTTTCGACCGCAGGGTGACAGCAATCTATGCCATTTGGCAGGCCCTACTGCCTCTGTTCTTTTTCTCTTTAGCGATATTAGTCAGCCGACTTCAACTGAGATATCGCCGTCTTACTTTTAAAGGTTTCCTAAGTAATGAGTCTGTACCTCAACGACCTCGCCATCCGTAAAACCGATGGAGATTCGCTGTTCTCAGCGCTAAACGTCACATTAGAATCTGGCCAAATACTGGCTTTGATGGGGCCGAGTGGCTGCGGAAAGTCGACCTTACTGGATGCGATTGCTGGTCACTTAAGTGAAGAGTTTTCGTACTCTGGCACCGTTGTGTTGAACAATATTCAGCTCGACGAGCTTCCATCACATCAGCGTGAAGTCGGTATTTTGTTTCAAGATGACTTGTTGTTTCCGCACCTCAAAGTATGGGAAAACTTGGCCTTTTCGTTACCGAACTCTGTTAAAGGTTCCGCTCGCCAAAAACAAGCAATGGCTGCACTAAAAGACATAGAGCTAACTCACTTAGCTGAATCTTTCCCGGATCAAATATCCGGCGGTCAACGCGCAAGAATAAGCTTGACTCGTATGTTGTTAGCCAAGCCTAAACTCGCCCTGCTTGACGAACCGTTCAGTAAGTTAGACCAAGAGCTCAGAGCACAATTTCGCGATTGGGTCTTCGAACAGCTGACCAAAGCGAATATCCCTACATTAATGGTCACGCACGACGAAGCCGATGTACCTCAAGGGGCAGAAGTACTGTCTTGGCCATGGAGAAGTAACCATGCTGGATAAGTACTCCATTAAGGTCATTAAGTGGCCATTAAATCAGTCTGCTAAGTTACTAAAACAATTGGGTATCACGGCCAATCAAACCACGTTATTCGGATTTCTGATTGGGTGTTTAGCGTTTCCAGCGTTGGCATTTCAACAATATGAGTGGGCGTTAGGCTTCATTGTGTTTAATAGAGTATGTGATGGGCTTGATGGAGCCTTGGCTCGAATCCAAGGCATTAGTGATGCGGGCGGTTTCCTCGATATCAGCCTAGATTTCCTATTCTACTCGCTGATCCCTTTTGGATTTGTCATTGCCAACCCAGAACACAACGCCATTGCCGGTGCATTTTTGATCTTCTCTTTTATCGGCACAGGCAGCAGCTTTTTAGCGTTTGCGGTTATGGCAGGCAAGCGAGGCATTGAAAACCCAGTCTATAAGCATAAGTCTCTGTACTACATGTCAGGGCTAACCGAAGGCACTGAAACCATCGCTTGTTTCATCGCGTTTTGTATTTGGCCTCAACACTTTGCGGTTATCGCTTACACCTTTGGTGCAGCTTGTTGGCTAACCACGTTCATGCGAATTTATTTTGGGTTCCAGACACTAAAAAACCAAGCTAGTTAATAAATGAGTTAGTTTCTTGCACCTATAAAAACGCCGCTCATTGTGAGCGGCGTTTTCTATATTAGTATGGATAATGCCCGCTAAATCATGACATCAAGCTTCAGCTGAAGCCGTGATTTTAAACCTCAATACCTTTAGGCTTGAATCAAGGTCGACATCGACAAACTCAGGCGGGTTGTCCAGACGCTCAATGAACTCAACGCTTGGTGCTTCTTCTGCCATCGTCTCAATCAGGAAGTTTGGTGATACTGCTGGTGAGTTCACACACGCAATCACTTCACCGCCTTCAGTTAGAAGTTCAGGCAAACGACGTAAGATTTTTTTGTAATCTTTAGTTAGGGCGAAGCTGCCTTTTTGGAACGAAGGTGGATCGATAATCACCAACTCATAAGGACCGCCCTTCTTGATTTTGCCCCACGACTTAAAGATATCGTAGCCAAGGAAGTTAACCGAGCGCATATCGTGATCATTCAGACGGTGGTTATCGCGGCCTTTATTCAACGAGCCACGTGACATATCCACATTCATGCACTGACGAGCGCCACCAGCGATAGCCGCGACAGAGAAACCACAAGTGTATGCAAACAGGTTAAGAACGTTCTTATCCTTGGCATTATCTTGTACCCACTGACGACCATTACGCATGTCTAGGAACAAACCGAAGTTCTGATTACGGCCAATGTCTAATTGGTACTTAAGGCCATGCTCAACCACAACCGGAGAGTCATTCAACTCACCCCATAGAACCTCTGAAGGCGCACCATCGGCATAACGGTGTTGCAGAACAATGCTTGTGCCCTGCTTTGATTGCCAGATATCTTTGTTGGTGAGTTCAACCAATCCAGCTTTAAGAGATGACAAGAATTCATCGTCGACTTCTTTAAACACGTTAACCAGTAGCTGTCCATCAACCCAGTCACATGTCAGTTGCTCTAGACCAGGCCAAAACTTACCGCGCCCGTGGAAAATACGGCGTAGTTCGTTTGGTACTTCATTAAGTTGCTGTTCAATATGACTAAAAAACAGAGGTAAAGCTGATGCTTCCATTATTTCACTCACTTAGTGTTTAGCTTTGGCCAAGTTAATGACCAAGGTTCAAGCCAACTGTCCAAACCGTTCGACACGGTTTCTTGATGCCACTTCTCACCCAAAGAGTTTAAGCTCCTTGGGTCGCAGACATATTCGTAGGCTTGTGATTGATAGGCAAATCGAATCGCGAAGGCATGTAGATAACCTCTGTCAGCCTCACTCGATGGATTATAAATAGGGTCACCAACAATGGCTGAGCCGATCGACTTCATCGCGACACGGATCTGGTGAGTTCGCCCTGTATAGGGTTTGCATAACAGCAGACGCTCACCGGGTTCAGCCGTTACTGATAAAAACTGAGTAATCGCAGGGTTCTCTTTGGATGTCAGAAGTTTCCAACTTGAGCGTCGTGAACGCTCCATGTCTCCTGAGATCAAACCTTGCTTTTTCTTTGGCTTCTTAGAGCCAATCGCAAGGTAGTATTTTTCTACTTCACGCTTTGCAAATAGCTGTGAAAGCTCGCTCGCCGCCGACGCATTTTTTGCCAGCAGCAGAATGCCCGAAGTCATTTTATCTAGTCGATGAACGAGATACAGCTTAGGCTCATTAATTGCCTTAGCAACTTCTTGAAGCAACATGGTATCGCCATCGTCTTTGTGGACGCTGACTCCAGGATGCTTATTGATAAGTAAAAAATCAGAGTGGTTCAGAAGAATATCGAACATGTAAAGGCTAGCTCCATTGTAGAACGTGGAGTATACCGCGTCTGAACCCAGATTCCAGCTACGAAAAAGCCCAACTCACTCAATAAACATTGAATCGTTGGGCTTCTTTTCAGCAAGTAGCGATCAGTGCTTGGTCTTTGTTCTATTAGCATTCGGAAAATAGAACAAAGCCACCCGCCCTACGCGAGTTTGAACTTACCGACTAATGCTTCTAGCTCAGCAACCTTAGCGTTCAAACCTGAGGTATTTTCAGAGCTGCGAGTCGCCAATTGCAAAGACTGCTCAGAAATATCACTGATCGCCGTAATATCTGCTGCAATTTCTTTGGTCACCGCCGTCTGTTCTTCTGCCGCAGTCGCAATAGAGTTAACCATGCTTTGTACATTGCCCGCACCGCTCACAATCGCTTCTAGAGCCGAAACAGCACCTGAGCTTTGCTCAACACCAATCTCAACTAAACGACAGTTATCTTGAGTGTAAGTCACCGCTTCTTGAGTGCCCGATTGAATCGATTGAATGATGCCCGAGACTTCTCGTGTCGCTTTGGTTGTTCTTTCTGCTAGCGCTCGCACTTCATCGGCTACCACAGCAAAACCACGACCAAACTCGCCTGCACGTGCCGCTTCAATTGCAGCGTTAAGAGCTAACAGGTTAGTTTGCTCAGCAATGTCTTCGATTACCTTGATAACGCTACCAATCTGCTCACCGTGAGAACCTAGAGTATTCATTTGCAACGACATATCGCTCATTTGAGTCGACACTTGTTGAATACTCGCCACCATCTCAACAATCACGTTGCGGCCATCTTCTGCAGAGGTTTCTGAGCGACGTGCTTCTTCATAAGTTGAAGTACCTTGCTGCGCCACTTCAGAAATGGTCAAGCTTAGCTCTTCAGCAGCCGTTGCAATCAAGTTAGCTTTGTCTGCTTGAGCTGATGCACCAATAACGATGTCTTGGCTAATAGAAGAGAGCTCCCCTGTCACCGATTGGACTTGGTGAGTCACAGACGAGATTGAACCTAATAGGTCTACTAGTGATTTCTGCATCTGGTTAATCGACTTAGCCAGTTCAGCCAATTCATCACCAGAATCATCAATAATGTCGCCTGCCGTTAGGTCACCATTTGCTACACGTCGTGCTACTTGTTCTACACGAGTAAGACGATTGGTAATAGAGCTAGACAATAGATACGCAATCACACAACCAAAGACAATCGCAATAGCAGACAACACCATGATGGTGCGCTCGATGGTAGTAAACGTGTCGGTTAGTGTCAGTAGTGACTGTTCTGTATCTGCGCGCTCACTTGCTGACGCTTGATCCAGTAAGTTCTCAATAGGGATAAGATTGCTCTCATACAAAGATCGTAGCTGTTGAATATTGGCTAGTAGCGCAGCTTCATCATTGATCTTCGGCACAAGCTTTGATTCAAACTCTTGAGTGAAACGCCCCATCAGGTCTTCAATTCGCTGAATACGGCGGTGGTCTTCCGAACCTCTACTCTCCAAACGCTTAGCCTGCTCGATAGCTTGAGCAAATTCGTTCTTGTTGGTTCGATAATCATTGAGTGCATTATCGACCAGAGTGATTGCACCCAGAGCATCTCGATAGACATCTCCAGCTTCATCGATCAAAACAAGGTAGGTAACGGTACCCGGTACATCATCTAATCTAATCTCATCGGCGCTCTTATGAGCGCCAATAACTTCCATCCATACAATACCGACTAACGTGACAAGCACCGCCAATATAGAGCCAAAACCGGCATACAGTTTCTTTCTCACTGACAATTTCACACAACACCTACCTAAATCAAAATATAGCTCTAACAGCTATTCGTTCCATTTATATCGGCTATCAGACGGATACCTTTAATAATTATTTTTCTTAGATAATTAAGTTCCAGACATAAAAAAACGGGAGCTAATGAGCTCCCGTTTATCAAATTACTTTATCTTGCGATTAGAACTTCTTAGAAATCAGCGCAAAACCAGCAATGATACCAATACCTAGTAGCATGATTGCACCTTTACCGCTATCGAAGCCAGAAGAGATACCCATGAACGCAACGATTGCGATAGCTACAGGGATGATGTACTTAACTAGTGTGTACCATAGACCAAATAGTGGGAAAGAGACTTCACCGTCGTTAGTGATTTCTTTCTCTAGGTCTGCACGGTTTAGTCTCCAACCAGCGAAGATACATACCAACATACCGCCAACCGCTAGGAAAATCTTATCCGTTAGTAGGTCGAAAATGTCGAACGCGCCAGTATCAAACAGTGTTGGACCGAAGCCGCCAAGTGATAGAGAAGCGAAGATACATAGAATCGCCATTACAACACTTGCAGACAGTACCGCTGTTACACGCTTCATGCCTTTCTCATCGATTAGGTAAGAAACCACAACTTCAAGTAGAGATACTGAAGATGTTAGTGCCGCAACACTCAAACCAACGAAGAACATAAAAGCAAATAGAAGACCAACTACGCCGCCCATTTCAGCGAACAGCTGAGGAACAACAACGAATACTAAACCAGGGCCCGCTGCAGGTTCCATACCGAACGCGAACATTGCAGGGAACATTGCAACACCAGCTAGAATAGCAACACCAGTATCCATTGCGGTTACCATTGCTGTTGTCTGAACTAGGTTCTCTTTCTTCTTAAGGTAAGAACCGTATGTCATCATACAACCCATACCAAGACTTAGAGAGAAGAATGCTTGACCTAGAGCGGCTAGAATTACATTGCTGTCTACTTTAGAGAAGTCAGGACTGAATAGGAACTCAAGACCAGCCATCGCGCCCGGAAGCATAATGCCTTTGATTGATACTACAATAAGGATAATGAAAAGAAGCGGCATCAGGATCTTACCTGCTTTCTCAATACCACCAGAGATACCTTTCATAACGATAACAACGTTAAGTAGTAGGTATAAGCCCATCCACATTAGTGGTTGAACTGGGTTTGAGATAAAGCCACCAAAGCTATCACCAATTGCTTCTGGTGCGTCTAGAAGACCACCTGCAATTTTACCGATGTATGCGATTGACCAACCGCCTACTACTGGGTAGAAACCCATGATAAGTAGACCACTGAATACGCCGATAACGCCAGCGAACGTCCAACGACGGTCAGTTGTTTTAAATGCACCTACTGCTGATTTTTGCGTATGACGGCCAATCGCAAATTCAGTCAGCATGACACTGAAACCAATAAAAATTACAAAAAACAGGTAAATGGCAACGAATGCACCACCGCCACTTTCGCCTGCTGTGTATGGGAATTTCCAAATGTTACCTAAGCCAACAGCAGAACCTGCTGCAGCCATTACGAATCCTAACTTCGAACCCCAGGTATCGCGGGGTGTTGTGGTTGTATTACTAGTAGCCACGTGTACTCCAAACTTTTGTGTTATGTGATGTTGTGTTTTGCTTTGGGTGGCGTCTTTAAAAGGAAGGTGTATAAATAAATTTACAC
This sequence comes from Vibrio sp. 10N.286.49.E11, assembly GCF_041469505.1. Classification (NCBI taxonomy): domain Bacteria; kingdom Pseudomonadati; phylum Pseudomonadota; class Gammaproteobacteria; order Vibrionales; family Vibrionaceae; genus Vibrio; species Vibrio sp. 10N.286.49.E11. The sequence continues at coordinate 26,760 of NZ_JBFRKQ010000026.1, read as the reverse complement.
ACCTAAAAGATTTGATTGACGCTCGTTGTCTAGCAAGTAAACCAGTTTAAGAATAAAATTGGAAGAGCATACCGTACAAATTTCGTTAAAGATGTAAATTTTTATGGTTAAATGCCGACTTTTCATACAAAACAATCGTTTTCTTCTTAAATTGACCAAAACCTAACAACTTTAGCCTATTTACATCTTTTGCTCTATTTTGTAAATAGTTGAATCCTTAAATTCCCATATCCGTTAAATAGCATTACTATCTAAGTGTCTCTTTTTTCGAGTATTCAATGTGGATAAGCTTTATCATTTTTTAACTTTGGCCTCTGTTGTTTTGTACTGGGTTCTCGTAGCCGGTGTGACGTTTCGTGTTGTACTAAAACGACGCTCTGTCAGCGTTTCTCTTGCTTGGCTAATGGTTATCTACATTATCCCGATTGTTGGTGTAGCTTGTTACTTCCTTTTTGGTGAGCTAAACCTAGGCAGAAAAAGGGCTGAACGCGCTCATCGTATGTTTACCCCTTTCGGCGACTGGTTCCGTCAATTGAATGATTGCCAACTTCACCAACCAGGGAAAGTCGGCTCCCCTATCCATAAGATTGACGAGCTTTGTAACAATCGAATGGGCATCCCTGCACTCAGTGGAAACACTCTATCGCTGCAATCTTCACCAAACGAGATCCTACACGCAATTATCGAAGATATAGAAAATGCACAAACCAGTATCAAGATGGTTTTCTATATTTGGCATCCAGGTGGCCTGACCGATTCGGTTGCCTCTGCGCTGATTCGCGCTGCAAAACGTGGCGTAGATGTTAAAGTTTTGCTCGATTCAGCCGGTAGCCCTCGCTTTTTCAAAAGCCACTGGCAGTCAATGATGAAGGACGCAGGCGTTCAAGTCGTACAAGCACTAGAAGTGAGCCCATGGCGTATTTTTTTACGTCGCCTAGATTTAAGACAACACCGCAAAATCATTGTGATTGACGAGACTATCGCCTATACGGGTTCAATGAACATGGTCGATCCTGCTCACTTCAAACAAAGTTCCGGCGTTGGTCAGTGGATTGATGTAATGGTCAGAGTGACTGGGCCAACCGTTAATGTGTTATCCGCTATTCACGGCTGGGATTGGGAAGTTGAGACTGGTGAACGCATTCTCCCTGATATACCTGAATGCCCAGTTGAAGAAATCATGACACATCATCCGGTTCAAGTCGTGCCGTCTGGCCCTGGCATGCCGGAATATTTGATCTTACAAGTACTGACCATCGCCATCAATCAAGCGAATCATTCTGTACGTATTACTACACCTTATTTTGTGCCAAGTGCTGACTTACTCGAAACACTTAAGATGACAGCTCAACGCGGCGTAACTGTAGAACTGATCATTCCACACAATAACGATTCACTAATGGTTAAATGGGCTTCTCGTGCGTTTTATACCGAGTTGCTTGAAGCTGGCGTGAAGATCTATGAATTTTACGGTGGCCTTCTTCATACCAAATCGGTAGTGATCGATGAAGAGTTTTGCTTGATCGGAACCGTCAATATCGACATGCGCAGTTTGTGGCTCAACTTTGAAGTGACTCTGGCTGTGGATGATGTGCATTTCACGCAAAAACTGTCTGAGCTGCAGAAATCTTATATCGCTTCATCCCACTCTGTAGAGTTAGAACAGTGGGAGCAAAGAAACCTTAGTAATCGCTTCTTTGAGAGACTGTTCTATTTATTCAACCCGTTGCTCTAATACTCCTCGCTCGCCGACCACCATTGGCAACGAATAGTATCTTTGCGATCGCTTTTTAACTTTTCATCACAAATCGAGGAAAAGTTAAAAACCAAAAGAAAACGTTAAAAACTCTCTCTTCCCTCTTGCTTTGATGGCTACTCGCATGTTTTAAATAGGACATAACCGATTGATAAGGAATTCACAGCATGTCCGAGAACAAAACCACTAAACTTATCACTGCCGGTCGTGATAAGAAGTGGACCAATGGTGTTGTTAACCCACCAGTACAACGCGCTTCAACTGTCGTATTTAACTCAGTAGAAGAGAAACGTAAAGCTACGATTAACCGCGCTAACAAGACCCTTTTTTACGGACGTCGTGGAACCAACACTCATTTTGCCTTCCAAGATGCGATGGTTGAAGTAGAAGGCGGCGCGGGTTGTGCACTGTACCCGTGTGGTACGGCCGCCATTTCTAATGCCATTCTCTCTTTTGTAGAAACAGGTGATCATATTTTAATGGTTGACACCTGCTACGAACCTACTCGTGATTTCTGTGACACCATCATGAAAAAGATGGGGGTAGAGACAACTTACTACGAGCCAACGATTGGTGAAGGTATCCAAGACCTTATCAAGCCAAACACTAAGGTGCTGTTTACTGAGTCTCCAGGCTCTGTCACCATGGAAGTGCAGGATATTCCAACACTAGCGCGTATCGCTCATGAACATGACATCATCGTTATGCTAGACAATACTTGGGCGGCTGGCGTGAACTTCTCACCGTTTGATTTTGGTGTTGATATCTCGATTCAAGCAGCGACCAAATACATCGTGGGTCACTCTGATGTGATGCTAGGTACGGCAGTCGCCAATGAGAAATGCTGGGATCAACTAAGAGAGCAAAGTTACTTGATGGGGCAATGTGTCTCACCTGATGATGCTTATTTAGGGCTTCGCGGCATTCGTACTCTTGATGTGCGTCTACGCCAACACGCAGAAAGCAGCTTGAAGGTCGCAAAATGGTTAGAGACTCGTCCTGAAGTTAACCACGTTCGTCACCCTGCTCTTGAGTCTTGCCCAGGCCATGAATTCTTCAAACGAGATTTTACTGGCGGTAATGGCTTGTTCTCTTTTGTACTAAACAACTCTAATATCAAAGCGACGACAGCGTTACTTGATGGAATGACACATTTTAGTATGGGTTACTCTTGGGGTGGATTTGAAAGTTTGATTCTAGCTAACGAACCAAGCAGTTTTGACAGCTTGAGAACTGTTGCCAATCCTAATTTCGAAGGTACCTTGATACGTGTTCATATTGGGTTAGAAGATGTTGATGACCTGATTGCTGATCTAGAGGCGGGATTAGAACGTTATAGCGCTCTGATTTAATCTGAGACGATAGGTCTAATATGCAAAAAAGGCAGGATATTCCTGCCTTTTTCTGTTTAAAGCATAACTCAAAATACTCATATTCAGATACTTCAGCTCATAATACAAACCGCTCATAGTCCAGAAGCTTTCAAAGCCAATATTGAACCTTAAAGCACATCCACTTAAAGATCTCAGAGCGATGAAAAAATGGCTATGAATTTTTCAATTTCTAAGTGATTGTTCCGCTGAAATAAATAACACTTTATTTGTGTGGGCAACCGACTAAATGATCATTGACCATACCTGTTGCTTGCATAAATGCGTAACAGATTGTTTCCCCTACAAACTTAAAGCCTCTCTTCTTCAAAAACTTACTCATCGCTTTAGATTGCTCGGTAGAAGCGGGAACTTGAGACATCTCGGTCCATTGATTCACGATCACCTCATTATCAACAAATTGCCATAAGGCATTAGAAAGAGAGCCGAACTCTTTCTGTAATTCAAGCGTTGCTCGTGCATTGTTGTATACCGAAGCAATCTTACCCTTGTGCTTAACCACATCGAAGTTTTCAATGATGTGCGGCACGTTGTCTTCATTCAACTCAGCTAGCTTGTTTAGATCGTAATCATCGAACGCGGCACGATAGCCTTCACGCTTTTTAAGGATCGTAATCCAACTCAGACCGGCTTGAGCACCTTCTAAAGTAATGAACTCAAACAGAACTTGGTCATCATAAACAGGCACGCCCCACTCTGCATCGTGGTACTCCCTTTCAAGCTCATGTTTAAGCGCCCATGCACACGTTCTATCCACTGTATTAGCTTCCATTTCGATGGTCTCTTTTAGTAATCATACATAAAAATAATGCCCCAATTAGGGGCATTATTTCAAAGGTCAGTTGACGTTAAGCCACTTCAATTTTATGGAACAAACGATACAGCACAGGCACTACGATTAGCGTGAGTACAGTCGCAAAGCCTAAACCAAACATGATGGTTACTGCCATTGGTTTGAAGAAGATATCCGGTAGTAGAGGGATCATACCTAGAATGGTGGTAATCGCCGCCATACATACCGGGCGAACACGACTCAGAGCCGCATCAACAACCGCTACATACGGATCTTTACCAGATTTCATCTCAATCTCAATTTGATCAAGTAGTACGATACCGTTCTTCAGAAGCATCCCAGATAGACTCAAGAAGCCCAACAGCGCCATAAAGCCGAATGGTGTATTCAAGGCTAGCAAGCCTGTCGTCACCCCTATCAACGCCAATGGAACCGTTAACCAAACGATCAGAGGCTCTTTCACCGAGTTAAACAAGAACACAGTGATTAAGAACATGAACAAGTAACCCAGAGGCATGGTTGTGAACAGTGACGCCTGTGCATCTGCTGACGACTCATATTCACCCCCCCATTCCAATGAGTAACCCGGAGGCATCTCAATCGCTTCAATCTGTGGTTGTAAGCGTTTCTGTAGAGTTGAGGCCGTCTCTTCACCCAATAGATCAGGATCCGCCATTACCGTTAGCATACGCTTACGGTTCTTACGGATGATCAGTGGATCTTCCCATTCTAGCTCGTAACCTAACGTTACTTGTTGAAGTGGGATGTACTCACTTAATGCTGGGCTCCAGATCTTCATGCCTTCGATGTTACGAATATCGACACGCTCGTCTTCAGGCAAACGAGCCACAATCGGCATTAACGTTGTACCATCACGATACACACCAATCGACTTACCAGAAAAAGACATTGCTAGGAAATCATCAACGTCAGATTTAGTAATACCATAACGACGCGCTTGGCTTTCATTGAACTGAGGCTCTAATACCTTAGTTCTTTCACGCCAATCGTGACGAACGTTAAATGCGCCTTCATCAGCACGCATGATATCCATCACTTGTGCAGCGATTGAACGTAAAACCGTTGGATCAGAACCCACAATTCGCGCTTCAATTTTCGCACCGCCACCAGGACCTAATTCGATCTGTTTAAGCTTGTAGTCAATCTCTGGGAACTGACCATTTACATGTTCACGGAAGCGTTTCATTAGCCCTTCAAGTACTTCATAACTTTTCACACGAACCGTTATCTCACCGTAAGCGCTATAACTTTTCTCTGGCGCATAAGTCAGCATGAAACGTTGCAGGCCTTTACCCGCGGTTGTCGTGATATGTTCAACTTCGTCCTGCTCAGCTAGCCAACTCTCAAGCACTTTAAGCTTGGTATTGGTCGCTCGAATATCGGTACCTTCTGGCATCCACACATCCACTTGGAACATAGGTGTGGTTGAAGACGGGAAGAAGGCTTGCTTAACGAAACCAAAACCGTACACACTCGCGCCTAAACCAATAATCAGAACAAACATGGTTAACCAAGCACGCTTCATACAGAACTCAAGGAAGTTTTTGTAGATAACAAAAACCATCCCGTTGTATGGGTCCTTACCTTCGTTATCTGGATCGACCTTCTGACCTTTAAAGAACATGTCGGCAAAGAACGGCGTGAGCGAGATGGCAGTAAACCAACTCAGCATCAAGGAGATCAGTAGCACCGTGAACAAGGTGCCACAGTATTCGCCTGTTGAGTCTTCAGATAAACCAATTGGAGCAAACGCAGTCACCGCAATAACCGTCGCACCAAGCAGCGGCCATTTGGTTTGGGTTACGATATCGGTGGCTGCCTGCATCCGGGTTCGCCCCTTCTGCGTGCCGATCAATATCCCTTCCACCACCACAATGGCATTATCCACCAGCATCCCCAAGGCGATAACCAACGCGCCCAGTGAAATACGTTGTAGGTCGATCTTGAAGTACTGCATGAAAATGAATGTACCGAATACGGTCAATAGCAGTATCAAACCAATCAATAGGCCCGATCTTAGTCCCATGAAGAACAGTAACACCACGATTACGATCGCAACCGCCTGCCCTAAACTCACCACAAATCCGCTTACCGACTTGTCTACCTCTTTAGGTTGGTTATAAACCTCGGAGATGTCGATGCCGACGGGTTGTTGATACTTTAGCTCGGCCAATCTTCGATCAAACGCTTCACCAACCGCTACTACGTTCACGCCTTGCGCAAAAGAGACACCAAGGTTAAGTGCGAGCTTGCCGTTATAGCCAATGATGTTACTTGGCACTTCAACATAACCACGAGTTACATTCGCCACATCTTTTAAATAGATGAGACCTTGAGCACCACCTTCTGTCAGAATTAAATCGCCAAGCTGCTCAACATTCTGGAACTCACCCGTTGGATGAATTCGAATGTATTCGTCGCCAATTCTTACCGCACCCGCACTTGATACAATATTTTGAGTCGATAAAAGATTAAATACCGTGCTTGGAGACAGACCTAAGGAGCTTATCCGCTTCATCGATATCTCAATGAATACTTGCTCTTGTTGTTGACCAGAAACAGAGACCTTACTGACCCCATCAACCAACTCCAGCTCTCGCCTTAGATAATCAATGTAATCCAGCAGCTCTTTGTAGCTATAACCATCACCCGTCACCGCAAGCAAGATCCCGTAAACGTCACCGAAGTCATCAATGACTTGAGGATCATTGACCCCAGGTGGCAGTTCAACCTTAAGATCATTCACTTTTCGGCGAAGTTCATCCCAAATTTGCGGAAGATCGTCCGGACCATAGTTATTCTTCATCGTTACCGTTACCTGAGACAGGCCACGGCTTGAAATAGAGTTCACTTCGTCCACATAGGTAAGTTGTTGAATCGCTTTTTCTAGTGGGTAAGTAACTTCTTCTTCAACTTGTTGAGGTGTGGCCCCTGGGTAAGAGGTCACAACCATCGCATCTTTGATAGTAAAGGCAGGATCTTCTAAACGACCCAAGCCGAAAAAGGCAGAGACACCACCAATAAGAAAGATCAGAGATAGCATCCAGCTAATGACTTTGTTACGTATAAAGTAAGAAGCAACACCTGTGATCTGATCATCACCCTGTTGATCGTCATTTTGGGGCTTGTTATTTACTTCACTCATTGTTCGTCTCCTGAGACAATACTTCCACTGTCATCCCATCTCGCAATCGCGATACGCCTGCAACAACGACATGCTGCCCCATTTCCAATCCTTTCACTACCTGCAATGTTTCCTGGTTTGCTTTTCCTAACACGACTTGTTGTTTCGAGACTGTCTTGTCGTCGTTAAGAACCCACACATAAGAGTTTTTACGATCCAGTTCATCACCGTCTGCATTGAATACCGCTTCGATCGGAATAAGTACACCAGCTTTTAGCTCCAAACCGATATCTCGCCCATTTGACGTCACCTCAACGGCCATACCATCCAGAATCAAATCATCTTCCGGCATAGGTAGAGCAAGCGTCACCGTGAACGTGCCCGTGCTTGGGTCAGGTTCAGTGGTGAACTCCTTAATAGCCGCTGTGTATTCATTGCCACTGGGCACTCTTACCACAGCCTCAACATTCGATAACAGCTGTTCGCTAGGCTGATTCACGTAAATCTGGTCAGGCAGTTGGATAACAACCTCAACATCCTCAACACTGTGAATGTTCACAATCTGTTGGCCTACCTGAATATTTTCATATTGGTCGACACTGACTCGAGAAATAATCCCATCAACAGGCGCACGAAGCATAGTGAACGATAAGCGCAGTTTCGCCAGTTCCAACTCGGCATAAGCAATCTGGCGTTGAGCGGCAATTTCATCGAATTGCGACTTAGCCAATAAGCCTTTCTTCACTAGCGGACTCGAACGTCGGTATTGACTATTGATTACCGTGTAACGAGCTTGAGCATTGTCCACATCCAATTGATAATCGGTTGGGTCAAGCTCGGCAATGATGTCCCCTTTGGCAACTCGTTCACCTTCCTTCACATCTAGCTTGAAGATTTCACCCGCAACTCGGAAACTAAGGTGAGCCTTCTCAGCAGCGTTTGCTACCGCAGGGAAATAGAGTTTGTCGCTAAAATCGATGACTGAAATCTCGATAGCTTTAACCAAGGGCGTGTTATTCACTTCTACAGCTTGCTTATCTTCACAAGCCGTCAGTAAGGCTAAACACGACAGGCCAGCAGCCACTTTAAGTGTTTTCATGTTATAGCCCCCTTTCCTTGATCCACTCTCGAACTTTAATGCCCGACTCAAGACCATTGACGCCAGAAGTCACAATGCGATCGCCATCGTTCAATCCAGAGACGATATGGCGTTTTTCATCGATGACAATGGCAACATTTTCAACAATGCCGTCGCTATTCACACGCCATACAGAGACATCATCCCCATCGGTCATCATTGCTGACGTTGGTATTTTGGTGGCCGCCGCTAACGATGAAACGAGATTTACCGAGCCAGACATACCGGGCAAAATACCCACATCGGTTGGTCTTTCCATTACCATGGTGACTTTGTACGAACCTGTTTTCGGGTCAGCTTCGGTATCCACTTCTTGGAAGGTTAAAACGTAAGAGTTTTCAGGAAACGCATCAAAAACCATGGTTGCATCCATCTCGAACCCTGATGAAAAGCGCGTAATAAGTTGGTCGGGTAATAAGAAGACGACTTTAAGAATTTGATTGGTTTGAATATTCATCACGCCTTGTTTAGCCGCAATGTATTCATGGTTTTCAGCAGGAATGATGGAAATGGTTCCGTCATACGGCGCAACCAAAGTGGTGTAGCGAAGATTCGCGTTAGCTTGATTAAGCACCGCGCGAGCTGAATTGTGGTTCGCTTTCGCTTGGTCGAAATCTTGCTCTGATACCACACGATCTTTACGAAGTTTGATCGCACGTTGATATTGAACATCGGCTAGCTGAAAATTCGCTTTTGCTTGCTTCTCGAGTAGTTGATATTCATCGGGATTTAACTTAGCAAGCTCGTCGCCTTTAGACACGTGCTGCCCAGCGGTCACATCGATGCTCTGCAATAACCCAGGAACACGGAATGCGAGTACCGCTCTGTCACCAGCTTCTGTGGTAGCAGGGAAATTACGCTCAAAGGCATTATTACCGACGGAGACAGTGAAGAGTTTGGCGGGTCTGGACTCAGGTTCAGGCACGGGAGGAAGCTCCTTACCACACCCAGACAACCCAGCTAAGGCAGTCAATAGGACAAGGGAGGCTCTATACATTGGTGATCATCCATATCTATAAATATTTTTATAACATAGATTAATCACATGTAACTTACCAGTCAGCGTAAGATTTATTTAGAGAAAATTATTAAAAAAAATAACGGCTTGGAATAAATTTTCCTAAACCGTTATCTAATCCTTTTTAGGTTTTACCACTACATGTTCTTAAATTCACGATTCACTTTAAACGTATCTGAGGTGACATAAGCTTCCATGTTGCGGACACTGGTCTCTAACTTCTGGAAATCACCCTCTAAAGTGTTCAATAGCGACTCTGCAGTTTGCCCTTTTTCCCAAGGCTTTTGCTTCAGCGTATGCTCTTGTTTCGCCTTCATTTGGTCGACATACTGAGGTGGTTGTTTTTCAAGCATAAATGTCAAAGCTAAATACGCTAATAACACCAGAAAACTACCACCAAGCAGTGCTGCTGAGATAACTAAGATGCGAACCAACCACACTTCAAGGCCAAAATAGTTCGCTAACCCTGCACACACACCAGACAATTTGCCGTTAATCGTGTCGCGATACAGTTCTCTACTCATAGTTTCGTCTCCAGTTAGGCGACTCCGCATCCAGTATTTTTTCTAGCGTTTTCACTCGGTCTTGCATGGATTCGGCTTGCGCAGAAAGCTTATGCAGACGTTGAAGATCCGTTTCAGAAAGACCATTGCTGGATTTCTTCTTGCTACGGTAATGTAAGAATAACCATAGCGGTGCCACGAAGATTAAAAAGACAATCAGTGGACCTGCAATTAGAAATGTTGACATAGACAACTCCTAGATTATTGATCGCGGTTTTCAACTTGTTGCTTCAGTTTCGCTAGCTCTTTTTCGATTTCATCTTGAGCTTGTAGCTCGGCAAACTCTTGGTCTAAAGATTTTGCGTTGCCAGTCTTAGCGTAAACGTCCGCTTCAGCTTCTAATTCATCCACTTTACGCGAGAATTGCTCAAACTTCGCCATTGCTTCGTTGGTTTTGCTTGAGTGCAGGTGTTTTTGAACATCACGACGGTTGCTTGCCGCATTGTTACGAATCATTAATGCTTGTTGCTTTGCACGAGTTTCTGCGATCTTTGTTTCAAGTTTACCAATTTCACTCGTCAATTTTTCGATGGTTTCATGAACCAAGGTTTGTTCGGTGTGAAGGCTCTTGATGATGTCTTCCAGTTTTTGCTTTTCGATTAGCGCCGCTCTCGCCAAATCTTCGCGTTGTTTGGTCAGGGCAAGTGTCGCTTTATTTTGCCAATCTAGAATCTGTGTTTCGATAGCTTCTACTTTACGCGCTAGCTCTTTCTTGTCAGCAATTGCTTTTGCTGAGTTGGTACGAACTTCAACTAAGGTGTCTTCCATTTCTTGGATAATAAGACGAATCATCTTTTCTGGATCTTCAGCCTTATCTAATAGTGCACTGATGTTTGAATTTACAATGTCTGCAAAGCGAGAAAAAATACCCATGAGGAACTCCTTAATTACAATGATGGTAAATGCGTTTCAAATCGTTGTGCGACTTTATCAATCCACTTGCTCAAAAATTTACGTTTGTTGTTAAACCTACCATAAATAATCCAAGTAGCGTGCCAACTTTTAAGCCATTTATTATCAGTTACTTACAATAAAATGGTGATTAACTCGAACCATGCTATGATGAATTTAGCCAAGTATTGGTATTTTTCACCACTATGGCTCTTACATGACCTCTCCAGCGATTAATTCATACAAGGACCCGCTATGCAGCAGAACCTCATTGGTGAATCACCTAGCTTTCTCTCTGTGTTAGATAAAGTTTCCCAACTCGCACCAATAGAAAGACCCATTCTGATCATTGGCGAACGTGGCACAGGTAAAGAGTTGATCGCACAAAGACTGCATTACCTTTCAAGACGTTGGGATCAACCTTTGATCTCATTGAACTGCTCAACCTTAAGTGAAGGTTTGATTGATTCAGAACTGTTTGGTCATGAATCGGGATCCTTTACGGGTTCGAAAGGGCGTCATCAAGGTCGTTTTGAAAGAGCAGAAGGCGGAACGCTGTTTCTGGATGAGCTGGCGACCACTCCCCTTGCGGTTCAAGAGAAACTACTGCGCGTTATTGAATACGGGCAATATGAACGTGTCGGTGGGCAAAAGGCGCTAAGTGCCAATGTCAGACTGGTGTGTGCAACCAATGCCGACTTACCAGACATGGCATTAAAGGGCGAATTCCGAGCAGACCTATTAGATAGACTGGCGTTTGACGTCATTACTATCCCTCCTTTGCGTGAGCGAAAAGAAGACATCATGCTACTGGCAGAATATTACGCCATTAAGATGTGTCGTGAATTGGAATTGGAGTTGTTTGTTGGCTTTGCCCCCTCTGCAGTTGAATCGCTTTTGGATTATTCTTGGCCAGGGAATGTACGAGAACTCAAAAACGTCATTGAGCGAGCTATCTATCAGCACGGAAAAGATCCATATCCTATTGAATATTTGGTGTTTAACCCATTTAAACCCGCATGGAAAACAGAGCAAGATTCCTCTCCGGAAACTGGCAATGAGCCGTCTAACAGCCATACTTCATCAGAGAGCTTGTTTTCTTTGCCGCTTGATTACAAAGCATGGCAAGAACAACAAGACATCAAGCTACTCAACCAAGCCCTCAAACAGAGCAAATATAACCAGAAACAAGCCGCAGAATTACTTGGGTTAACCTACAACCAATTACGTGGAATGGTGAGGAAGTACGCGATTGTCGGACAAGCTAACGATAAATAGCTGTCCACGCTTGATTATTATTTGGAGCCGAATAAATAAAATGTTAAATTGTCCGGATCTTGAGGCTCCTCTAACGCCTCGTTTCGAAAAGTATTTCTTTTTATGAAAGCACTAATAAGACTATCACTGAGCATCTGCACGTTGAGCTTTCTCGCTGGATGTGGTGAGAGTGTGAATCACGAGCAAATCCGTGAAAAAGGCTTCATTTATTGCGGCCAAGGTAATCCTAGTACCTTCAATCCACAGCTAGTTGATAGTGGCATTACCGCAGAATCGCTGAGTCCTCAAATCTTCGATACACTGCTCACTCTTGATCCGATGACGTACCGACCAAAACAGAACTTGGCGACAAGTTGGTCTGTTGATAAATCAGGTACAGAGTACACGTTCAAACTGCGCCCAAATGTTGCGTTCCAAACGACAGACTGGTTCACCCCTACTCGTAGCATGAATGCACAAGATGTGGTGTTTAGCTTTGAACGTGTCATTGATAGTTCAAACCCATTTCATTATGTGGGTGGCGGCCTATACCCGTGGTTTGCCGGAATCGACTTCAAGACCCTGATTGTCGATATCACCGCGGTTGACGACCTAACAGTGAAATTCCAATTAAGTCGCCCAGACAATTCATTTCTCAATAACATCGCCACCAGCTATGCGGTCATTCACTCTAAAGAGTATGCCAATCAGCTCATTGCAGCGGATGAGAAAAATCGAATCGATTCCAATCCAGTCGGCACTGGCCCTTTCTACTTGGATGAATACCAAATCAACGACCTAGTGCGCTTGAAAAAGAACAAGCACTACTGGAAGGGTGAAGTACAAATGGACCAAGTTGTGTTCGATACTTCGCAACGTGGAACAGGCACACTTGCCAAGCTTCTGCGTAGTGAGTGTGACGTGCTCAACTCACCAATTTCTAGCCAAATCCCTATTATTCAGGCTCATGAAGAGTTGAAGATTTCTGCTACTCCGGCGGTTAATGTCTCTTTCATCGCGCTGAATACTGAGCACCCTGCACTGCGTGACTCTCGAGTTCGTAAAGCGCTCAACTTAGCCATCAATCGTCAGAACATTCTTGATTCTGTGTATTACGGTACAGGAACCAAAGCCTACACCTTACTTCCCCCTACTTCTTGGGCTTATCAAAAAGACAGTGTTCAAGTTCGCTATGACCGCAACTACGCACTTGCGCTTCTTAAAGAAGCTGGGGTAGAACCTGGGCTAGAGCTTTCAATGTGGGTGCCATTAGAGCCAAGAGCCTACAACCCAAGCCCAAGGAAAACGGCAGAACTTATCCAAGCAAATTTAGCTGATATTGGTATCGAACTTAAGCTCTATACCGACGACCGATTTGATCGTACGCAGCTGTCATCCATTTCCTCAACAGACTTGTTGCTCACAGGTTGGATCGGCAATACCGGTGACCCAGACAACTTCTTGCGCCCGCTTCTTTCATGTAGCTCAGAGCGCGCAGGATTAAACGTCTCTATGTGGTGTAACTCTGACTTTGATTTCCTTCTCGATTTAGCATTAGAGATCAATCAACAAAGGCACCGCGTGAACTTGTATCGACAAGCCCAAAACATTCTCAATGAAGAAGTTCCTGTGATTCCTCTCGCTCATGGCGTGCAATTCCGCGTGCACGATCGTTCGCTAAGTGGCTTTAAGCAGAGCCCGTTCAATGCTCAACCTTTTGATCAAGTCAGAAGAGAGGTGCAGTGATGTTTTGGTATACATTAAGACGTGTAAACTTATTCATTATCACACTGGGGATCCTGACGTTAGTGGGGTTCGCTCTGCTTCGACTAGACCAAACCTCACCTTGGGCGATTCAAGACTTTTGGCCCGGTTGGCTTAGCTATATCACAGAATTATCGACACTGAACTTTGGCTTGAGCAAGCACGGAGCGCCTATCATCGATGAGTTGGTCCTGGTGTTCCCTGCAACGCTAGAGCTGTGCTTCTTTGCCTTTGTGTTGGCACTCATCATCGGTATCCCTTTCGGCACCATTGCTGGTATGAGACAAGGTAAATTTGTTGATACCACCATATCGTTCACCTCAATGGCCGGTTACTCTGCGCCTATATTTTGGGTCGCGTTGCTGATGATCATGGTGTTTTCACTGCACTTTGAAATGTTCCCAGTTGGTGGCCGATACGACCTACTTTACGAGATTGAACACGTGACTGGATTCGCGATGATTGACGCCTTTTTTGCCGAGGGTCGCTACCGTGCGCACGCACTACAAAGTGTTATCGAGCACATGGCGTTGCCTTGTCTTGTTTTAGCACTGGCGCCAACGACTCAGGTCATCCGATTGATGAGAGCGTCAGTGGCTGAAGTAATGACGCAAAACTACATCCGCGCTGCGCGAATTAAAGGTCTTTCCACTAGAGAGATCATCACGCAGCACGTGCTAAGAAACGCGATACCTCCGATTATTCCTAAGGTCGGTGTTCAGCTATCGAGTATGTTAACGCTTGCTATTGTTACCGAGTCTATCTTTAACTGGCCGGGCATTGGCCGCTGGTTATTGGATGCCTTATCGAATCAAGATTACGTTTCAATTCAAGCTGGTGTAATTGTGGTGGCTACCTTAGTTTTGACCGCTAATATTCTGTCCGATCTACTGGGCGCGATGATCAATCCACTGGTAAGGAAGGAATGGTATGCTAACAAATAACGTCTACCAAGAAGAAAAGATTCCAACCCAGTTCGAACGTTTCTGGCGCAGCTTCCGCAGCAATAATCTAGCTATGTTTGGCTTGTGGTGTTTGGTGCTTATCATTCTGGTCACCGTCACTTCACCGTGGCTAGCCCCGCATGATGCACAAGAACAAACCGGTCACCTATTAACGCCGCCCTCTTGGGATCCTGCGGGAACGGTAGAATACTTTTTGGGTACGGATGACTTAGGCAGAGATATTCTCTCTCGCCTAATAATTGGCTCTCAGTTAACCTTCGGCGCCGCGGTGGTGATTACCTTTATCGCAGCCGTCATTGGTTGTCTGATTGGCGTACTTGCTGGTATGACGCGCGGTTTACTATCAAGCACGCTAAACCACCTGCTTGATACTGTTATGTCGATTCCATCTCTTCTGCTGGCGATTATCTTCGTGGCATTCCTTGGCTTTGGGGAGTTTAATATCTTGCTCGCCTTGTGCTTGGCACTGATCCCGCGCTTTATACGCTCGGTGTACATTGCCGTGCATGCTGAAGTAGAAAAAGACTATATTCTGGCTTCTCGCCTTGATGGTGCGAACGATTTTTACCTGCTATGGAACTCAATCCTTCCGAACATCCTTACCGTGATCGCTCTTGAAGTTACGCTGGCACTGTCAGTCGCAATTCTTGATATCACGGCTTTAGGTTTCCTAGGGCTTGGCGCTCAAGCACCGAGTACCGAATGGGGCTCCATCTTGGGTGATTCGGTCGAGTTGATTTACCTTGCGCCATGGACAGTTACCCTACCCGGCTTAGCTATTATGTTTACAGTTATCGTGATTAACCTCGTCGGTGAAGGTGTTCGCCAAGCGCTAAATGCAGGAATCGAATAATGCCGTTACTTGATATTCGACATCTAACCATCGAGATTGAGACCCCTCAAGGGATGGTTAAAGCCGTAGATCGAATGAGTATTACCCTCAATGAAGGGGAAATTCGTGGCTTAGTAGGTGAATCAGGCTCAGGTAAGAGTTTGGTTGCAAAAGCGATCGTCGGAGTATGTAAAGAAAACTGGAAGGTTTCTGCAGACCGAATGCGCTTAGGTAATATCGACCTACTGCAACTGACGCCGAAAGAAAGACGCCGAGTGATCGCCCGCGATATCGCAATGATCTTCCAAGAGCCATCAACGTGTCTTGACCCTTCTGAAAAAGTAGGTAACCAGCTCGTTGAAGCGATCCCTTCCCATTCGTTTGAAGGTCGTTGGTGGCAACGATTTAAGTGGCGTAAGAAGCAAGCGATCGCATTACTACACAAAGTCGGCATCAAAGACCACTCTCGCCTAATGGACAGTTACTCTTATGAGCTGACAGATGGTGAGTGTCAAAAAGTCATGATCGCAATGGCGATCGCTGCCAAGCCAAAAGTCTTGATTGCTGACGAGCCAACCAACGATTTAGACCCAATTACACAGTCTCAAATATTGCGTCTTTTGAGTCGTATGAACCAGATCAATAACACCACCATCGTGTTGATCGGCCATGACTTAACCACCATTACCCAATGGGCGACTCGCATTACCGTGATGTACTGTGGTCAATCGGTAGAATCCGCTGATACACCGAAGCTGTTGGATGCACCAAAGCACCCGTACACCGTTGCTTTGTTAAAAGCGATGCCAGACTTTAACGACTGGATTCCCCACAAGGAGAAGCTCCAGTCTTTGCCGGGGTCAATTCCACCGCTGCAACATCTTCCTATTGGTTGTCGATTAGGGCCTCGCTGCCCATACGCACAAAGGCAGTGTGTCGAGATCCCACATACGAAACGTATCAAGAACCATAAGTTCAACTGTCATTTCCCTCTGAATATGGAGAAGAAAAAGAAATCATGAGTGCATTATTAGAAGTCAGTGATTTGTCTAAAGACTTTACGACTCGCTCTGGTCTTTTCCGTAAAAAGATTCATCAGGCGGTGAAGCCAGTTAGCTTTTCTCTTGAAGCAGGCCAGACAATTGGTTTTATCGGTCAGAATGGTTCAGGAAAGTCGACATTAGCAAGAATGCTAGCGGGCATGGTAGAGCCAACTGCGGGCGAGATTCGTGTGAACGGTGAAAAGCTAGAGCACAAGGACTACTCGACTCGCTGTAAGCTGATTCGAATGATCTTCCAAGATCCAAATACCTCGCTAAACCCACGCATTCAGATCGGTCGAATTCTTGAAGGTCCATTAAAGCGAAACACCAACATGCCTCCAGAAGCTCGTATGCGTCGTGTGAAAGACACACTACTGCGCGTAGGCCTTCTACCGGAACATGCGTATTTCTACCCTCAGATGCTTGCTGCAGGCCAGAAACAAAGGGTTTGTTTGGCTCGTGCCTTAATACTTCAGCCATCCATCATTGTTGCTGATGAAGCTTTAAATGGTTTGGACATGGCAATGCGCTCGCAAATCATCAATCTGTTCTTAGAGTTACAAGAAGAGATGGGCGTATCGTTCGTTTATGTATCTCAACACCTCGGTATTGTTAAGCACATTACCGACAAGATTATTGTCATGCATGAAGGCAATGTGGTTGAGAGTGGGGAAACAGATCAAGTGCTAACCAATCCAACTCACCAAATCACCCAAAGATTGGTTGAGAGCCATTTCTCCAAAGCGCCGAACCACTAACCTGGAATCACGCTACATTTAGCAGAGGGGAAAAGTATGTATCGAACAGCTTCAATGCTTCCCCTCTTGTTGGTGCTGTTGTCCTTTAACGCGACAAGCACACCGCTCACATGGCTAGATAGAAGCTTCGTCGAAACTGCCTTTTATAACGTCGCGCTTCAACACGAATACTCCCAAGGCAACAAACCGCTCGCCAAGTGGAAACAACCGATCAAGATTTGGATCGATCATCGAGTGGGCGATGAGGAACTGCATCAAGAGATCACAGATCTTCATATCAAACACTTATCTGAAGTCACCCAACATCCAATAACAATCGTCAGTAAAGAGTCCGAAGCGAACGTTAAATGGATATACACAAGGCAGAGCCAGTGGGTATCTGAGGCGAAATCGGTGCTCAAGCTCAAATCAACTCAACATTTAAATAGCGCCATCTGCACGGCGGGCTATAGAACCAATTCTAAAGGCGAGATTGTATACGCTGGGATTGTAATCCCGGTTGATCAGGCAAGATCGCGAGGTAAGCTGGTCGCCTGTATCGTGGAAGAGATCACACAAGTTCTAGGCCTGCCGAATGATTCAGATAAAGCCTATCCTTCTATTTTCAACGACCACACGCCAGAAGACTTATTATCGCCGTTAGACGTAGTGCTACTGCAATTGCTGTATGAACCAGAATTGAAAGCTGGAATGACAAAATCTGAAGTAAAACCTATCGTTCGAAAGATACTCAAGAGATACAGCAAAACAGGTGTGCTTCAGCAAGCTTCTAAAGCCGCACAGCAAGCGCCTTTGTATCAGTTGATTGGGTATTGACGAATATACGTTGGAAGTAACTTAGATGGGATAATTGAATGATAGCGCTGCCTAAGAAAGGCAACGCTGACTTACGATGTTACTGTATTACGAAAGAACTAGCGCTTAGCTGCCTGCTTTTTCAATTCGAAGTCGAACTCATCCGGGAACAAGATAACGCCTTCTTCTTGCTCGTTCGGGAATACTACAACAGCAAGTTCGTCGTCTTCTAGACCGTTCGTCCAGCGACTGTGCCATTTGTTCAACGAAATAGACTCAGCTTTACACTCAGACCAATCACCCGTTGCCCATGATTCTGCGAACTCTTGGTTTGGCCATACTGGAACACAATCTTCATCTTCTGTGTTCAGCATTACACAACCGTGTTCATCGGTTAAGATCCATACTTCACGGTTTGCTACGATTTCTTTCACACAGTATTTCAGGCGTTGCTCACCCGTATACTTGTTGATTTCAGCGATTTTTTTATCGTCTAGCTGTGTAGTCATCTTAATTTCCTACTTTAGTCAGTAACTTTGCTCTTAAAGCTATTTTATGCCGAGTGTTGTTAACTTCAAACATTATCGATGAAGAAGAAAGTCTACTTCAAAGAAAAACGCCTGCTAAATAAGCAGGCGTTTAATATTAAGCGACTTGATTAAACAAGCTCACCTTGTAACCAAGGCCAGCCTTGCTTCTTACGGCTTAGTGTATTTTCCATCATTAATACGCCGCCTTTCTCGTGCTTAACCAATTTCTCAGCCCACTCACCTTTGTATAGAAGACGAGTTTGAGCAGTAGTGATATCTGTTAGCATTACCGCAGCGAACGCTAGACCGTCTTTCTCACAACGCTCTTCAAGATCAGCTTCTAGCGCTTCGATCATGCCGTCTACTTGCTCAAGAGTCGCAAGTTCAACTTGACCAACAACAACATCACGACCGTTGAATGGGTAGCCTTTAAGGTCTTTTTCTACTAGCTGTGCAGCAGATAGGCCTTCGATGTTTGTTTTTGCGATTAGAAGCGCTTTGATGAATGCATCAACGTCAGTTACGCCAGCAATTTCAGCAAGCTCAGCAACCGCGTCTTTGTCTTTTTGAGTACATGTTGGAGAAGCGAAACCAACTGTGTCTGAAAGAATTGCAGACATCATTAGTTTAGCGATTTGTTGAGAGATTGCGTGACCTTCAATCTTGAACATGTTGAAAAGTACAGTGTTTGTACAACCAACAGGCCAGATCCAAGCTTCCATTGGGTTTACTGTCATCACGTCGCCTAGACGGTGGTGATCAACAATACCTACGATCTCTGCATCAGCAACATCATCTGGTGCTTGTGCTAGATCTGAGTAGTCTACTAGCCAGATTTTCTCACCAGCAACAGAAGTACGAAGCTCTGGCTTTTCAGCACCAGCGACTTCTAGAATGTGTTGAGTTTCGCGGTTGATCTCGCCTTGGCGAATTGGTGTCGCTTCCTCGCCACGAGCCTTAAGAAGCTCAGTTGCAACTAACGCACTACAAATACTGTCACTATCAGGGTTTTTGTGACCAACAACTAAAATCATGTTTCTTCCTATTACACTAACAATTATGACTCTACCTTTAGAGCCTCTCTTTATTAGCCATACTTTACCTCATTTTTTTAGATTGGTCATGTTTCGTGGGTTTAGCCAACAGTAACAATAGATAAAAAACAACAAATGCAATTGATAATTATTATCATTCGTATATATTTATCTTAAGCCACTAATTTTGAGTAACACCTATGGATCGACTAATCTCTTTTTTGCCAAGCAGTAGTGCTGCGAAAACAACTCAGTTTTCACTGTCATTTAAGCGCCTGCTTTTGCCTGTCTCACTTGCAGCTTTGGTTGCAGCCCCAGCTACACGAGAGCTGACGGTGACTACTTTGTCAGACGCGTTTTGGGCAGTGTCTTGTTATGTTGCTTTAACCTTGGCTATTTACCACTGGTTAAGTCTGTACATAAACAAAGATAACGTCTTCAATAAGCTCGTCCATCAATCTCGTTCAAACCAAGTGGTATTCGCGGCTCTCATGGGCGCGTTGCCCGGCTGTGGCGGTGCGATAGTGGTAACCACACAATTTATCTCGGGAAAACTCGGATTTGGTGCGGTAGTTGCGGTGCTCGTCTCAACCATGGGTGACGCGGCGTTCCTGCTCATAGCGAGCGAGCCTAAGACAGGTTTAGCCATGATGGCGATGGGCGTGATCGTGGGTACTGCGTCAGGCCGAATCATTAACTTGTTTCACGCAGACGACTTCTTACGCCCAAAAAAAGCAGAGAAAAATGAAGTGGTGAGCAGCTGTGCTTCTCAATCTCAAGACAAAGAATCGGTCTCTAAAAAAGCGATAAACCTACAAGGCTATCTATGGTCTGTACTCATTATTCCAGGTGCTGCGGTTGCCCTACTTGGCTCTTTTCAAGTGGATGTGAATGAGTTGCTCGCTTTGCCCGAAATGTCGATGGAATGGGCAGGCACTATTTTGCTGATTAGCTCGATGTTTCTATGGGGTCTCACCCGTGAAATTGAAGATTACAAATCAGCCGTAAGTGAAGACGAGAAATGTGTAGGCTCTCATCCACTACAAAAAACGGCTCAAGATACTAACTTCGTGACAGCGTGGGTGGTGGTTGCTTTTCTTTTCTTCGAATTTGGCTCTGTGATAGCAAATGTCGATTTTGCGACGCTATTCTCAAGCTGGGGCATGATGCTCCCCCTGGCGGGAGTATTGATGGGCTTGCTACCGGGGTGTGGTCCGCAGTTGCTGGTCACTAGCCTGTACCTTTCTGGTGCACTGCCACTGTCAGCTCAAGTAGGTAACGCAATTTCGAATGATGGTGACGCGCTATTCCCTGCGATTGCGATGGCTCCCAAAGCGGCACTGGTCGCGACCTTATACTCTAGTGTGCCCGCACTAATCTGTGCTTGTAGCTACTGGTTTATATTTGAGATCTAACTTGAGTAGAGTTAACTCCATAGGCTTCTGTAAGGTCGGTACTTTGTATCGGCCTTTTTGTTTCCGCCTGCTTAAGTCTTTCCACAGGTTCTTTTTACATTCCCTTCCTGCTTCACTGCTTCTACCACCTCTCTCAAACAGCGCGTTACAGCCTGTCTCAAAAACGCCCTCTATTAGCCCTGTATAATGCTTATTTAGAAACACCAACACTGATATCAAAAATACAAAAAGCCCCTGTAAGAGTGCTTACAGGGGCTTTAATTCAAGCTTTAATCTTGGTTCTTAAGGCAAGACTTAAGAAACTTCGATTGGACCACCGAATGAAGTTACTGGAGGCAGTTTGCCTTGGAACTTCTCGAAATCAACCAAACATGTGTTTGCTGACGTTGCTTGAGCAAGTTCAGACGTACCGATATCTTGAGTCAGTGTGTTTGGATCGCCGTATGTATCTAGCGCGCCCACTTTCTCGTTGATCGGACCGTACCAAGCACCTTCTTCGATACGAACAACACCAGGAGCGTAGCTATCCATTAGAACAGCACCTGCTAGTAGTTGACCACGGTCGTTAAACACACGTACTACATCGCCATCTTTGATGCCTTTCTTCTTAGCATCTACTGGGTTGATGTAGATTGGCTCACGGCCTTGTACCGCGTAAGTCGCACGCCACTCTTCAGATTCACACATCTGAGAGTGAAGACGCTTGTCTGGGTGACAAGATTGTAGCCAGTACGGGTGCTTGTCAGAGCCTGGACCACCGTGTGAACGTTCAGATTTCTCGAACCACATTGGGTGTTCTTGACAGTGCTCGTAACCCATGTTGCCAACAGTACGGCTTGTGATTTCGATGAAACCAGAAGGCGTGCCTAGTGCGTTGATCTCTGGATCTTCACGGAATGAAGCGTGACGAGTCCATGGCTTACCTTTGCCGAAGTCTAGGAAACCTTTCTCCCAGAACTCAGCAAACTCAGGCATTTCGAAGCTACCTTCGTTTGATGCGCGACATTCGTCGTACAGAGATTTAACCCACTGCATTTCGTCCATACCACGCGTGTAATCGTCGTAACGACCCCAACGCTTAGTTAGGCTAGACATGATCTCGAAGTCAGTCTTAGACTGGAACAGAGGATCCACTAGCTTGTGCATTGCGATCAAACCACGGCCAGAGTATGCGCCATAACCATCAATATCGTTTCGTTCCCACTGAGTACATGCAGGAAGCACGATGTCAGAGTGACGACAAGTTGCAGTCCAAGCAAAATCAACAGCCACTACAGTTTGTAGGCTCTTGAATGCTTTACGCATCTTGTTGCGATCTTGGTGGTGGTGCCACGGGTTGTTACCACTGAATACCATCATCTTGATGTCAGGCAGTGTCACTGTTGCGCCGTTTGCTTTGATCTTCTTACCTGGCTCTAACAGGCTATCTACCCAACGAGCAACAGGGATTACGCGGCTGTAACCGTTGTAATCAGTGTTAGTGTGCTTAGGCGATTGACCGTTGTCGATGTTCAGCGGGAATGAACCCGGAGCAGCGAAGCCAGTTGAAGATACACCGATACCAGAGTAGTGGTGACCGTAAGAGATACCACCGCCCGGAAGACCAATTTGGCCAACCATTGCTGCGATAACTGCACACATCCAGTAAGGCTGTTCACCGTGCTCTTGACGTTGGATACTCCAACCAACAAGAATCTGTGTACGACCGTTAACCAGCATCTTAGCGAAGTCACGAATAGAGTCCGCGCTTGCGCCACAGATAGCAGAAGCCCATTCTGGCGTCTTCTCAACTCTGTCTTTCGTTTCACCTTGAACGTACTTGATGAAATCTTCAAAACCTAGACAGTAAGTTTCGATGAACTTCTTGTCGTATAGGCCTTCGTTGTAAAGAACGTGAGCAACACCAAGCATGAACGCCACATCAGTTTGTGGGTTGATGTACATTTGCTCGTTTTCTAGGTAACGACCTGTTTTGTTTTTAACAGGGTCAACAGAAACAACGTTGATCTCTTTCTTAGCAACTTTTTCTTTCAGCTGTTCTAGGTATGCGAACGACTCGTGAGTCTCACATGTCCAACCTACTTGAAGGTTTTTAACTGGATCGTTACCCCAAAGAACAATGTTGTCACTGTTTTCTAGGATAAGTTCCCAAGATGTACCTTGTGCGTAAACTTCAGTAGAACCTAGCACGTAAGGCATGATCGTTTGACCAGCACCTGTTGAGTAGTCACCGATTTTCTTCACAGAGTAACCGTGAAGTGCCATTGCACGTTGCATGTGGTTAGTACAGCTATGGAACTGACCTGTTTGTCTCCAACCAGTTTGACCTGTGTGAAGCGCCCATGGACCGTAATCTTTCTGTACGCGCTCTAGCTCGCGGTAAACAAGGTCTAGTGCCTCATCCCAAGTCACACGAATAAAGCGGTTGTTACCACGCGTGTCTGCGCTGTACTTATGCTTCTTCAACCAATCTAGGCGAACCATTGGGTAACGCACACGTGATGGGCTGTAGATAATACCTTTAATACCTTTCAGCATCTCTGTTGGGTGCTGATCGATTTCTAGAGGTTTAATTTCTTGTACTTTACCCGCGTAAACGCGAGCTCGGAATGCACCCCAGTGAGAACCAGAGACTTTCCACGCGCCGTCTGTTTCTGCAGCAGATGCTGAAGCCGACGCCAATAAGCTTGGACCGATAACCGATGCCGCACTTGTCGTCGCGACACCTTTCAGAAAACTTCTTCTTGTAATTGCCATTGTGTTACTCCAATTGACGTCTTATTAGTGATGGCCTTCAGAAAAATCTGATGAGTGCTTCTGTAGATACTTAAGAACAAGTGCTTCTGTATCTGTATCGAAGTTAACGAATGCAATCATACCATCTAGCATGCCTACCCAACCGTTAGCGCTGAAGTGAGCTTCATCTGGCTGTGAGTGACACGTTGAACAGTTAGATTGGTACGCTTGACCAGCTGCGTTCCAGATTGGATCGAAGTTATCAACCATAGACTCTTTCTTCATCCAAAGTGCTAGGTTAACTTCTTCCCAAGGAAGGCCAGTTAGCTCATCTTCTTTCTTCTCACCAACAGTGATTACGTCGCTTTGAGATACTTCTTTCGTCAAGATTGCAGTCGAGATGTTCATACCGAAGTCTTCTTGGATTACACGTCCGAAGCCTTTCGCTTTACGCCAACCGTCGATTTGAATCTTGATCATGTCGCCTTTTTCGTCGATCACAGCAACTTTACTTGCAGGGCTTAATAGACCCGCTTCAACTTCAGCTGTTTCATCTGTGTACATTGGCAGGTGACGAATAGAGATCACGTCTGAACCATTTGCGTAAGATGTGCTGCTTGCTACGTTTTCTAGCTCGCCAACAATACCGCTCGCTGATGCCATATCTAATGGAAGGTTGTGAGCAATACCTTTGTGACAGTCAACACAGCTTTGATCACGCTCTGCCGCGTTCTTCATCTGGATACGCGCTGTTGGGCGCATGTTTTCGAAATCCATTGAATCGTAGTTGTGGCAGTTTTTACACTCTAGAGATTTGTTCGAAGAGAAGCGATCCCATTCGTGTTTAGCCAGTTCGATACGACGAGCTTCGAATTTCTCAGGCGTATCTAGGTCACCAAATACTTGAGCGAATACTTCTTTAGAAGCTTGCATCTTACGAGCGATTTTTGCTGTCCATTCATGTGGAACGTGACAGTCAGGACAAGTAGCACGTACACCAGAAGTGTTTTTCCAGTGAACCGTTTCTTGTAGTTCTACGTATACGTTGTCACGCATGGTGTGACAGCTTACACAGAATTCTTCTGTATTTGTGTGCTCTAGAGCTGTGTTAAAACCGCCCCAGAAAATAACACCGGCGATAAAGCCACCCATAGTTAGTACACCAAGACTGATGTGTACTGCTGGGCGAGTCATTGTGCGCCATAATTTAACTAAAAATGATTTCATGTTTAGCTCTCTTAAATATTGATTTTAAAAAATGTTGTTACTTAGAGGGCATTACATGCCGCCGTGAGCACCAGGAGGTCCGAATACAAACACTTGCAGTGCCCAAACTAGGAAGCCGTAACCGCCTACAAAAGCCACACTTAATATTGGGAAGAGAACCACCGCGATGAAGAGGAAAGACTTCCACTCCAGCGAATGTTTTTCGCTAGTTTCAATTTTATTAACATCACTCATACATTTTGCCTATTTTGTATTTAGTAATTTCGAGTAACCCATTCTATGGGGCTAAAGTTCTTAAGTATCTAACGACAAATTTTAGACCATACTCAAAGTAGGGTTCAATCAAATCTCCCGTTATAACCCTTGCTAATCAATACTTTTTTGAGCTCATCCAAACTTGTTTTTAGTTAAACAAAGTTATTAAAAAGTATTAACAAATGTGAAGAATTAAGTATATTTCACAAATGTTAAAAACCAACATTTGCGCAACCACATTGTAACCAATTTTAACGTTTTACCTACTAAGTAGTAGCCAAAAAACCCTCAAATAACCATTATTTTGTACTTTGAATGTTAAATAATTGAGCCTTTTTTGAGTTCGACAGGTATGACTCTGAAATGCATCATTTGGCACTTTCAGATATGATAGAAGCCTTATTAAAAGGAAGCATTATGCAAGACGTTATTGATATATCTTGGTGGCAATTATTGTTTTTCAGTTCACTTCTCTTGCTACCAATTGTAATCAACCACAAGCTAAAACTTGGCCTTGGAAAAGAGGCTTCTATCAGCATCATTCGCATGACTGTTCAGCTATTTCTGGTTGGCCTCTACCTAGAATACCTGTTCACTTTGAATAGCTTGTGGGTCAATTTACTGTGGTTATTTACGATGATTATCGTTGGGGCAAGCTCGATTGTTGAAAAGTCCAAGTTACCCCGAAACCTCTTGTTAGTGCCTGTCGCTGTGAGCCTAGCGGTAACCTGTGTACCCATTGTCTTGTTCATCTGCTTATTTATCATTAAACCAACACCGGTTTTTAACGCTCAGTACCTTATCCCGATCGCAGGGATGTTATTGGGTAATAGCTTAAGCAGTAATATCGTGGCATTGCAGAACCTGTTTGGTGCCTTTGAAACACAGAAATCAGAATATGAAGCAGCAATCGCGTTAGGCGCGTCTCCTACTTATGCTGCTGCGCCTTTTGTACGTAATGCAATACAGAAAGCGATGTCCCCTATCATGGCCTCTATGGCAACCACAGGCTTAGTAACGCTGCCGGGAATGATGACTGGACAGATCTTAGGTGGTGCTTCACCGATGATCGCGATTAAGTATCAACTGATGATCATGCTGGCGATTTTCGTGATGATGAGCTGCTCTCTAGCCCTTGTACTTCACCTCTCATTGAAGACATCTCTGACCAAAGAAGGGCGAGTTCTCGCTCAAATACAGCCTTCGAAATAACCTCCCTACTCCACTTAGATCTGGTTACTCACTGAATTTGAGACAGGTTATCCACAGAAACTGTGGATAACCAAATCAATATAGATCCTTTTTTGTCCATTTCGACCCAAGGAAAGATCATCGCCTTCGATCTTTGGGTGATTTCAAAGACATATACACACATGGTAATCAGCGCTGTTGAATTTTCAGATGATCATTAGAGAGATGAAGAAGTAGGTTTTCCAATCGAGTAGGAGGAGGCC